>CAYZQP010000052.1:0-5020 GCA_964480545.1 uncultured Mesorhizobium sp.
GATGGCGGGCGGCTGGTCGCCCGACGGCACATAGTCCGTTTCCATGCGGATTTCGATGCCGCCCTCCGACTTGTCCGGGCGGGCAGGGCGGTGCGGTGTCCAGATGACACCGTTCTTGTGCAGCGGGTTGCCGCTCTCGATGAGCGCCGACAGTGCTGCGACGGTGGCAGTAACGCCGGAGCTCGGCAGTTTGTCGGCATCTTCCAGCGAGATATCGAGGCCGGCGACGGGGTTCAGACCGGCGGCGGCGCGCTCCTTCGCAGTTGCCGCGCCGCCCATGGAGGTGCCGCGTGCTGAACGGGTGGGGGCGGATGATTTTTCTGGAATCTTCCTGGCGGGCTTGGTGATTGCCTGTGCCTCGGCCTCTTCCTCGATTTGCCGGGCCCAGTCGCTGACGCTGCCGGTCAGCGGCGCGCCGGTGAACTCGGCCTGAGGCGCTTCGCCAAAACCCTCCGGATACAAGGGCTCCGACGCCCCATGAAAATCTGTAATGGGGCTGGAGCGCGAGCGGTCCTTGCGCGGAGACGATTTCGGAGCATTGGCCATGCTGCCTATTTAGGTCGAAGCGCAGCAGGTTGAAAGGACGACTTTTCGGGGGAAGCTGGCGGGGCGGGTTGGCTCCTGACAGCTTTGTGTCAGGAGACGTCAGGAGAAGGCCCTTCATCGCGAGCTAACCATGCCGCTTAAGCGCGTTCTTGCAATTTTGTGCGCATAGTTGGGCTATGTACTCGATGCATCCGACCAATCTGTTGGGAGGCCGCGCTGGCAACGTGCGTGACCCGATTGCGGCGTTGATCGGCGATTACAACAGTCGCCGCGATGAGGCGATCAGGGCGACGAAACTACGGTTCGCGGTAGTGCTGGCGGTCCTCGCACTGGTGGTCTTCGTGAGCATCATCCTGCTGGCAACTGACGAACGATTCTATGAACTCATAACCTACAGTGGCCGTCGCCGAGGATTTCCGCTTTTCATCTCAACGCCACTGTTGATTCTGCTTCTTGGCTGTCTCTGGTCGCGAGGCGTAACAGACAAGCTCCGGCAAAAGGCCAGAAAAGAGCTCTTCCCACACGTCTTCGCGCACATAGACGGCTTCGCCTTCACCAATGGATTGCCGGCACCGTCGCTTGAAAAGATGCCGCGCAAGACGGTCGGCTACCACCTCTTCTCCCAATTCGATGATTGCATCACTGGCGAGTATCGGGACCTGCCGGTCGAGATTTCAGAGGTACGAATGAAGCGGCCAAGGATGATGAGCCGCGGCTTCAAGACGGTCTTCGCGGGGGTTAGCCTCAGCTTTCCGTTTGATGCTGCAACGGGTGCAGACATCGTTGTGCGGCCACACTCGATGGTGCGGTCGATCCGAAGCAAGCTCCTGCTCGGGAGCCGGTTCGCGTCCATGGAGTCGGGGCTGAGGGATATTGACTCCGGTTTTGACCTCTACTCCACCGATCCGGCGCGGTCGGGGCCATACGTCTCCGAGAAAATCGTGCTGGTGCTGCGCTGGATGGCCGAAGCGTGGCCGCACGGACGCTGCTCGTTGTCGATTGCGGAAGGCAGGGCTTTCCTGCTGCTGCCCTATGAGCGCGACCTTTTCGAACTGCCGGAAATCCACACACCCGTGGACTATGCCCGGCATATCGTGCCGATCATTGCGGATGTCGACGTGCTGATGCGCACCGCCTACGCGGTGCGCGACATGCTGGATCAAACGACCGGCCAGCCGCTTGCTGCCTGACCAGGGTGGCGGCCAAACGTGTCAGGGCCTATTCGGCAGCTGTCGCGGGCGCCTTGTCGACTGTGAGCCGGCGCTTCGCACGCAACGGTATAACAGGCACGGTTTCGTCTTCTGCCTGTGTCACCACGTCTGCATTGGCGAAGCGACGAAGCCGTGTGCTCAGTTGCTCGGTTTCGGTCCGCAGCGACTGCAACTCGGACTGGTGGCGGCGATCGCGCTCCCAGATTTCGTGCTCGGCGTTCTGCAGGGAGAGACTGGTTTCCTTGAGCTGGGCTTCGGCCGCGTCGGCTTGCTTCTGCAGACGCAGGATTTCCTTGTCAGCGGCGCTGGCGCGGCCATTCAACTCGGCGAAGCGGTTGACCTCGGCCGTGTACATGACGTGCAGTTCCTCCAGCTTGCCGCGGACTTCGGACTGGCGCTTCTGCGAGGCGTCGAGTTCGGCGGAAACACCGGCCATTTTCTCGCGCAGAACCTCGATTTCGCGCGTCAGACGCTCGACGTCTGCCGTCTTGCTGGCAAGCGACATGTGCATTTCAGTGCGGGCGTGTTCGGCAGCGACGTTCGCATTGCGCGCCTCGATCAGTTCCAGCCGCAAATCCGAAGCGTTGACGCGCAACTGGTCGGAATCCTGCACCATCTTGGTTTCCCGACGCTTCGCCGCTTCCAGCATGTCATCCATGCGTTCGCGAGTGCGCTCGTGTTTCTCGACACGCTCCTGCAACCGGCGGTTCTCGATGGTGAGCCGGTTGTTGGTCTGCTCAAGTTCGCTGGCGCGGATGATCTCCTGGCGGCTGGAGTCTATGAACTCCCGACCCAGATTGTA
Organism: uncultured Mesorhizobium sp.; assembly: GCA_964480545.1. Lineage (GTDB taxonomy): Bacteria > Pseudomonadota > Alphaproteobacteria > Rhizobiales > Rhizobiaceae > Mesorhizobium_G. Next base: position 2,560 of record CAYZQP010000052.1, read on the forward strand.
GTTGGTGACGATGCTGGTGAAGGCCTTGCCAATGCGGGCGAGTTCTTCGCGGGTTGCGTTGTTCGCCTCCTCAAAGACACTGAAAGTGGCCAGAAGAGATTGAGCATGTGGCGTCAGAACATCAGCCGGCGGGTAGTAGTCGTCTGTTGCTGCGACCTCTTCGAAGTTATCTGCTCCCTCGGCGGAAGCAGGCTCCTGCTGCAACTCCTCATCAACAGTGAGTTCAAGCGCGGCCTCTATTTCGTGCTCGAAAGTACCGTCCGTGTCGAACCGTGGGTCCTCGTTGGGGGTACTCTCCTTACGCCTTAAAAGATCGGCCAAACCTAACACCGACATGATCCGGGTGCTCCAAAACTATACACATTTACTATCCGTTAAGGAATAATATACAGCAAAAACATCGGGATGGAAGGTGGGGCCGGTTTTATGAACGCGAATGGTAAATTCGCGATTGGCAGCGACGCTAAACAGTCAAGCAAATTCGAGATCTGGCGGGGTAACGGTCCACAGTTTTTTATGGGGGCGGTTCAATATCCCTGTCCGGCGATTTTCGCAGAGATGAAGCGCATGTAAACTCTTAAAATTATTGACAAAATTGCAGATTGAATCCGTTGCGTGAGGCAGGTCGTAAACAGGCTGCTTGCGGTCATCCTGCAAGTCTGTTCAATGGTTGCCTGATGCGCGTCCTGGGAGAGGCATTTGAAGGCGGGTGTCATTCTCAATCCTGTTGCAGGTGGTGGCGGACTGATGCGGCAGCGTGCAGTGCTGGAAGCGGCGCTTGCACGGCATTTCGAGCAATGGGAAATCCGCGAAACGCAGGCAACCGGCGATGGCGAACATCTGGCGCTCGGGCTGGCTGCCGATGGCTTTGACCTGCTGATTGCGGCCGGTGGGGATGGCACTGCCAACGAGGTGGCTGACGGTCTGGTGCAGTACCGGGCAGAGCACGGGACCGCGCCACATCTGGCGTTCCTGCCTTGCGGCACCGGTACCGACTTTGCGCGCGGGCTAGGGCTTTCCCGGGACATCACTGCGACCGTGGCGCGGATCGCCAATGCAACGCCGCGCATGGTCGATGCTGGCAAAGCAAGTTATGACGATGACGAGGGCGCGCTCGCGAGCCGGCATTTCCTGAATATATCCAGCCTTGGCCTGTCCGGGCCGGTGAACCGGGCAGTCAACAAGGACAAGCGCAAGGGCCGCATGTCGGCCAAACTGCTGTTTTTGCTGCGCACGGTGCAGGAGTTCATCCGCTACAAGTTCCAGACTGTGCGCATACGGGTAGATGGGGGCGAGCCGATCGAGGCGCGGGTCGCGCTGGTCGCGATGTGCAACGGACGCTACTTTGGCGGTGGCATGATGATCGGGCCGGATGCCGAGCTGGATGATGGCAAGTTTGACGTGGTGATCGTGCGGGCTGCCGGAAAGCTCGGGCTGCTATGGGATTTACGGCTGCTCTACACGGGCGCACACCGCAACCACCATGCAATCAGCATTGCGCGCGGAAGCAGGGTGGAGGTTGAGGCGGTTTCCGGTGGCGACATCGTGCAGGTCGAGGCGGACGGCGAAGTTCTGGGCCGCTGCCCGGCGACATTCGAGGTGCTGCCGGGCGTGATATCGCTGAAAGTGTGATGCCATCACCAATGCGGTACCGGCAAGCCAGTGCATGGGCCGCTACTGCATACGCCACATGCATGGCGACACGCCGGTCCAGGATTTGAAAGCGCGGCTGAAATGCGCCTGATCGGAATAGCCCAGAGCTTGCGCGACCTCAGAAGTCGTCATTCTCTTTTGCGACAGCAGATGCTGGGCCTTCTGTGACAGCCTGGTTCGAAGAATATCTTCAAAGGTCAGCCCATCCTGGCGAAGCCGTCGCTGGAATGAACGCCGCGACATGTGCAAACGCCGGCACAGCCAATCGATGGATGGTCTGCCATCGAGCATCGCCAGGTCGATCAGTTGTTCGGTGCAGAAGATCAGGTCGTTTCGTTCAGGGACATCGATATCGGTATCAGTGCCTTTGCTGACAGGGCCAGCCGGGTTGAGCGCATCGAGGCAGGCAGAAGGAAACTCGACGAACGCCTGCGCGCCAAGGGAGAAATCACAATCCAATGTTGTGCTGGTGATGGTCCGGTCTGCCATGAAACCGCCGGAAACGACGGCCCTCTCCGGCGTCCAGGTCGACCCCAGGAACCGCCGCAGCAAATCCAGCATGTAGCCGATTGCGAGGATCTCGTTCTTCTGACGACCGATGTCCGAGGCATCCGTGACGGTGTAGGTCCAGCGGGCCGTATCGCCGTCAATCCTGAGCACTACTCTTGTTTGCGTTTGCAGGAGCGGTCCCATCAACTCGTTCGCGAGACCGATGGCACTTTTCAGGTCAGAGGCGTTGCAGACGTTCTGGCCGTAACGTCCGAGCGTTGGCATACCTCCAACCTTCGCCAGTCTGGCAGGAAGGGTC
>CAYZQP010000052.1:5030-9637 GCA_964480545.1 uncultured Mesorhizobium sp.
CTGGAGTTGATCGCTCAGAAGGATCAGGCGCTCCGGTTCGTCGAGCAAGCGCAGGGGCAGTTCGGCGCCTCTAAAGACGCGGTCGAGAGAGCCGCCTGCAAGCAGGACCGCATCAGCGAGCGGTCCGATGGACCGCATTTTGGTTACACCTCTTGCCGCCATGACAATTTACGATCCTCCCGGGAGCAAATCTGGGCCAACCGGGCCAAATCGCAAGCATGAAATGGCCCATTGGCACCGAATGGCAAGAGCCGCCCGGGGCGCAGCTGTAGCGGTGTCATGACACCCGGGAGGAGCGCACATGCCAGAGATCGTACTTCACCATTATCCACTGTCTCCATTCTCGGAGAAAATTCGTCTTCTGTTTGGCTTGAAGAATCTGGACTGGCGCAGTGTCGAAGTGCCGGTCGTGCCTCCGCGTCCACATCTGACGCCAGTACTCGGCGCGTTTCGCCGTATTCCGGTTCTGCAGATCGGTGCCGACTATTATTGCGACACGCTGGCGATATCGAACGTCATCGAGAGACTGAACCCTTCGCCGGGTCAAACGCAGCCCGAATGGGTACATCCAGTCTGCTGGTGGAGCGAGAACGGTCTGTTCATGAACGCGCTCTGCCTGACGATTGGCGCCATGGCCGGCAATGTGCCCGACGTGATGGTTGAGGATCGCAGGCAGTTCTTCGGTTTTGATGTCGACCCACATCGGTTGCTTGCGCAACGGGCGACTTACGTCCAGCGCGTCCACGCCCATTTGTCCTGGCTGGCGGCCATTCTGGCAGATGGCCGTCCGTTCATTTTTGACAACCATGCTGGCATTGCTGACCTCGCCTGTTACCATCCGATCTGGTTCGCGCGGCAGTTTGGAGGTGCTGAAATCGAGGCGCTGCTTCCGGCAGTTGCAACCTCCCCGTGGTATGATCGGGTGACGGCGCTCGGACATGGCAACGCATATCCGATGGACGCAGAAGAGGCCACCGCAATTGCGCTGGCGGCAACTCCGGAGAGCTCTGACCTGCCGTCGCCGGAAGCAGACATTCCCGGCCTACGACTGGATGCTCGAGTGCGTATCGTTGCCAATGACTACGGGAAGGATCCGGTCGTGGGCAATCTGCTCTCATTGAGCGCAGACGCGGTGGTGATACGGCATCACGACAAGGCAGTCGGTGACGTCAATCTTCATTTTTCGCGCGTCGGTTTCGACGTGCACGCAGTCTGAAACGCTGAACCTGGCACGAAACGGCAAGAGAAGGTTTCGAGCGGGAAGTATTGTCAGCCCGTAGATCTTGAGGATGCGCCGACCAGTGTGAGCGCCTCAGGAAATTTCGGGAGGTCTTGAATGAATATGTCGATTGCGAATCCTCACCTGTTTGATCAGAGCAAGATCAGATGGGGAACCGTGGAGGGTGTTGATCATCTGTGGTACTATGTTTGCGATGTGGACGAGGTGCAGAACACCGTCGACATCCTGTTCAAGTTTTCCGCCAATCAGAAGATCCCGCTGCATCGCCACAAGGCGGATTACCGGACCTTTGTGATCCAGGGCGAACTACGCATCTATCGGCAGAACGGTGAGTTGAAGGAAGTCCGCCGCGCCGGCAGCCATGTGATAAGCAAGTCAGACGGCGAGCCTCATACAGAAGGTGGCGGCGACGTGGACGTGATTGCGTTGTTCAGCAACCGCAACATCAAGGATGGTCAGGTCTACGAGATACTGGACGATCAGCTGAACGTTGTCGCGAGATTCGGCGTTGCGGAGTTCAAGGCATTCATGGAACTGCAGAGGGCATAAGGGCACCGCGAAGCGGTTGGGCCTTGGCCGACGCTTCGCATTCCCGTGATCACACTACCGGCGTCGGCTGCGGCTCGAGATGCAGCTTGTCGCCGGTGTAAGGCAGGGCCGCGCAGGCTGCTTCATCGAGTTCGACGCCGAGGCCGGGCTCTTTGGATGGGATAATGAAACCGTCCTGCCATTCGATTTTCCGCTTCAGCAGCCTGGCGTGCATGCCATCGAATGTCTTGATCGCTTCGAGGATCAGGAAATTCGGCAGCGTCACCGAGACCTGGATGTTGGCAGCGGCGACAATCGGCCCGCAATAGCAGTGTGGGGCAATCTGGATGTGGCTGGCCTCGGCCATAGCGGCGATCTTCTTCGTCTCCAGAATGCCACCGGAGCGGCCAACATCCGGCTGGAAGATAGTCGCGGCGCGCGCCTCGATCAGGCGCGCAAACTCCCATTTGGTCGTCAGCCGCTCGCCGGTGGCGACGGGGATCTTCGTGCCTCGCGCCACCAGCGCCATCGAGGCCGGGTCATCCGGCGGCACGGGCTCTTCGAACCACAGCGGATCGTAGGGCTCGATGGCTGCGGCCATGCGTAGTGCGCCCGACGCCGTGAACTGGCCATGCGTGCCGAACAGGATGTCAGCGCGGGTGCCGACGGCCTTGCGGATCGCCTTCAGCATGGCGGCGGAGGTGTCGATGTCGATGAGGCGCGGCTGGCGCGGGTCCCAGGCGGACCAAGGTCCGGCGGGGTCGAGTTTCACGGCGGTGAAGCCTTGCGCGACATATTCGGCTGCGCATTCGGCGGCGAGGTCAGGGTCATTGTACACGCTGCGGCCCGAAAGCTCCGCCGGCACCACGCTGCCCTCGTGCGGGTAGAGATATGTGTAGGTGCGCAGTTTTTCGTGCACCTGGCCGCCGAGCAGCTTGTAGACCGGCTTGCCGGCCTCCTTGCCGACAATGTCCCAGCACGCCATCTCCAGCGCCGAGACGCAGCCCATCATGGAAATGTCCGGGCGGCCCGAAAAGCCGGAGGCATAGGCGCGGCGAAAGAAGGTTTCGATGTCGTGCGGGTCGTGTCCGATCAGGTAGCGCGCGGCGCAATCCTCGATCATCTTTGCCGTGACTTCGGGGCCGAATGTCGCGTTGTAGGCCTCGCCATAGCCGACGACATTGCTGTCCGTCGTGAGCTTGACGAAGATGAAATAACGCCCGCCAAGGCCCGGCGGATTGTCGACAATGAAGGTTTTGACGTCGGTGATTTTCATTCCCAATCCTCCAGCACCATCGCGGCACCTTTCCAGCCCAGCATGATGGCGGGGGCGTTGGTGTTGCCGGAGATATTACCCGGGAATGCCGAGGCGTCGATCACCCGCAGCCCCTCCACGCCATGCACGCGCAGGCGGGCATCGACCACGCCGTGATCTGCATCCGGTGCCATCCGGCAGGTGGCGACGGGGTGATAGACCGTGCCGGAGCGTTTTCTGAAATCCTGAATCAGGTCGTCGTCGGAAGTCACTGATGACCCTGGTAAAATCTCCTCCAGGATGAACTCGGCCATGGCGGGTGCCGCTGCGATCTTGCGCAGGAATTTCACGCCGGCGAGGTAGTCAGCGACGTCGCTTTCCGTCGAAAGCGCGTTGGCGGTAATGCGCGGATAGTCGCGCGGGTTACGCGAGCGGATCATGATCTCGCCGCGGCTGGTGGTGCGGCAGTTGGAGAGGCCAATGGAGAAGCCCGGCCAAGGGTCTGGCGTCAGGATCGGGCGCTCGCCGCTCTTCGGGCTCACCGTCGAAAAGGCCTGGAAATAGAGCTGCATGTTGGGCCGCGTCTTCGACGGGTCGGTGCGGAAGAAGCCGCCGGCATTGTTCATCGACAGCGAGAGCGGGCCGGAGCGCAGCAACAGATATTGCAGGCCGACCAGCGCCTTGCCCCACCATGGCCGCAGGATCTGGTTCAGTGTCGCCGTGCGGCCCTTGAACGTGTAGTTGATGCCGATGTGGTCCTCGAGATTGCGGCCGACATTCTCGTTGGCGACAAGGGGCGTGGTGCCGAGCGAGGTCAGATGCGCAGCCGGGCCGATCCCCGACAGTTGCAGCAGCTGCGGCGAGTTGATCGAGCCGCCGGAGAGGATCACTTCGCGGCCGGCGCGGGCGGTGTGGGTCTGGCCGTTCTGTTGATATTCGACGCCGCCCGCGCGCTTGCCCTCGAACAGGATGCGGGTGGCCAGCGCACCGGTCTCGACGCGTACATTCGGGCGCTTCATGGCTGGGCGCAGAAAGGCGCGCGCCGCCGACATGCGCCGGCCGTTCTTCGTGGAGATCTGGTAGATGCCGACACCATCCTGCGCAGCACCATTGAAGTCCGGATTGAAACTCAGTCCTGCCTGCTCTGCGGCCTTGATGTAGCGTTTGGTCAGCGGGTGGGCGACGAATGCGCAGTCGGTGACGTGCAGCGGACCGCCGGTGCCGCGCCATTCATTCGCACCAGCCTGATTGTCCTCAATGGCCTTGAAGGCCGGCAGTACGTCATCCCATCCCCAGCCCGGATTGCCGGCGCGCTTCCAGTCCTCATAGTCCTCGCGGTGCCCGCGTATCCAGACCATGGCGTTGATGGAGCTTGAGCCGCCGAGCAGCTTTCCGCGCGGCCAGTGGTCGGTATTGCCGGCAAGGCCCGGGTCCGGCTCGGTCTTGTAGTTCCAGTTCACGGCAGGGTCGAAGAAGCACTTGCCGTAGCCGAGCGGCATCTGCACGAAGAAGCGCCGGTCGGTGCCGCCGGCCTCGAGCACCAGCACAGAATAGCGTCCGCTGGCCGACAGGCGCTCTGCCACA
>CAYZQP010000052.1:9647-17024 GCA_964480545.1 uncultured Mesorhizobium sp.
GCGGTTCTGTCATCTGCCGGCTGGTCTGCACTTCGCGGGAAGGCTAACGTTTCGGCGGGTACGCGTCACGCGGCAGCGCGGCGGCGGCTGTGAAAAATGCGACGTGGAGGAATGTCGATATGGCGACCAGGCCTTTTGTAGCGAGCGCTGCGGGCAAAGAGCGCGAGGGTTGGGATGATCCGGCTTCGCGCGGCTCGGTGCAGTGGGTGACGCTGCTATCTGGCGACGTGACGCCAACTGATACGTTCAGTGGCGGCATTGCCGAGTTCGCGCCGCGCGGCGGAAATCTCGTGGCGCATCGCCATTCGCATCCGGAGATTTATCACATCCTCGAAGGCGAGGGCGTCGTGACCATCGAGGGCGTTGCCCACCGGGTTAAGGCTGGCGACACGGTGTTCATTCCGGGTGACGCGGAACATGGTGTGGTGAACGAAGGCGACGTGACCCTGCGGTTTTTCTATGCCTTCGCGGCGGATCAGTTTTCGGACGTGGTGTACCGGTTCGGGGAGTAGATGTCCGCTGGATTCCTCTCCCCTCTGGGGAGAGGTGGCCCGAAGGGCCGGTGAGGGGTTTCTCACAGGTCCCCTCACCGTCTCGCCTACGGCTCGCACCTCTCCCCAGAGGGGAGAGGAACCCAAGTTCTGTTGAGCCTACCGCCCATTCGCCGAAAAGTGCTGGTAGTCGACCGGGCGGGTCCAGTTGCCACCCCATTTCCAGCCGACCGATGCGAAGGCCCTCACCACCGCATCGCCCTTGACCACAATGCCGGGGATATCGGGCTTGCGCTCAGCCAGCGTGTCGTATGGCCTGCCGGCGGGCGGCGAGGTTGAGTTGCCGGACACCCAGGGGTTCTGGATCGGGTTGATGTCGATGGCCTTGCCGAGCGCGTGCTGCGACAGGCGTGTCGTGCCAGACACCACGCGGCAGTTGAAGGCGCTGGTGTTGTTCACCGCCATCGAGGCTCGGTCATTGCCGCCATACTTGTCGACGCGCTCCATGCGCTCGATGCGGAATCCATCGGCGTAGAGGCGGTTGAACACCTTGATCAGGTTCTCCGCCTCGGACTTTGCAACAATGAGTTCGCCCGTCTGGGTTTTGCCCTCAAAGTCATGGTGCGGCACCTTCAGCAGCGCCAGTTCCTCACGCCTGGGGCAGGGGAGATTGTCGTGCCAGGAGACACCCTCCATCTCGGCCCAGATGTCGTCAGGGATCGGCATTTGAGTGGCTTTCGGGGCGTCTTGTCCGGTGGCGGGTAGGGCGAGAACGGCTGCGGCCAGAAGGCCCAAGGTAAAGGCCTTGGCGCTGTGTGACGGCAAAGTTGCGTTCATGTGATCCTCCCGATGCGGCTGAAGATATCAGGAGACAGGGTCAATGCCAGCCGGGGCCTCAGTGCTTTCCGCGCGCCCGGCGGTGCGGGCAACGCGCCAGCCGATCAATGCGCCAAGCAGCAGGCATCCTGCTGCGATGTAAAACGACAGGGAGGCCAGTGCCGGGGCGTGGCCGGGCAGGACAGTCCAGGCATAGACCGCGCCAAAAAACAGCGGCGAGGCAATGCCGGCAATAGAGGCGACGCTCATGGTCGCGCCCTGCAACTGGCCCTGCTCGGATTCCGAGACGCGGCGGGTCATCAGCGACTGCAGCGTTGGCATTGCCAGCCCCCAGATCGCGTTGGGCAGCAGCGCCAGCACGAAGCCGGTGCCGCTCGTGGCAAGGCCCATCGCCGCAATGCCGATGGCACCGCCGAACAGGCCAGTGATCATCGTGGCGCGGTCGCCGATGCGCTTCACCAGAGGGCCGACAAGTACCCCCTGTACGATCATGTCGAGCACACCGGCGAGTGCAAGCGCTGCACCAGTCTGCCACGGTGTCCAGCCGAAGCGGTGCATGGCGTACAGCACCCAGACCGCCGAGAACACGTGGTGCGCAAAATGCAGCAGGAAGGTCACGGCGGCGAGGCCAGTCAGTTCCGGATGCGAGCGGAGCAAGACCATTGCGCCGATCGGGTTTGCCCGCCTCCAGGAGAAGGCCATGCGCTTTTCGGGAGCGAGCGATTCCGGCAGCACGAACAGGCCGTAGAGGAAGGCGATGCCGCTTAGCGCTGCCGCTGCCCAGAATGGCGCGCGTGGCGAATATTCGCCCAATACACCGCCAAGCAGCGGCCCGGCGACGAATCCAAGGCTGAAGGCTGCACCAATCAGTCCGTAAGCGCGAGCACGATGCTCTGGTGCGGTGATGTCGGCCATATAGGCGAAGGCTGTCGTAAACGCCGAAGAAGTTATGCCGGCGATGATACGGCCCAGCGCCAGCCACCAGAGGTTTGGTGCGACGGCCATCAGCACATAGTCGGCAGCGAGCCCTGCCGCAGAAATGAGGATCACCGGGCGGCGGCCATACTGGTCTGACAGCGAGCCGACGATGGGCGAAAACACGAACTGGAACAACGCCCACAGCGCGACAAACAGCCCGTTGTACCAGCCAGCCATCGAGTCGGAGCCGGTGAACTCAAGGATCAGCTTTGGCAGCACCGGAATGACGATGCCCATCGCCATGATGTCGAGCACAGCGGTGACCAGAATGAAGACAAGCGCTGCCTTCGAGCCGGCGGTGGGGTTGTTGAACATGGTCATGTCTCTGCGAAGCGGGCGGCTTATAGCGCCCTGGGTTGGCGAATGCGATGCCCCTAACCTGTCTTCCTGACAGGCTGGTGTCAGTGCAGGCGCCAGCCTGCCGACAGACTCAGGCGGTCGCGTCGCGCGCGTTTTTCAGGGCGTTGGCCCACCAACTGAACTGGTTCAGCATTCCGTCTGCACTGCTGTCCAGGTGGGGAAGGTCGGTGAAGCTTTTCTGGCCTTCCATCAATGCCGACATGTCGGCCCAGGCGATGTGAACGGCCTTTTGGATCGGCGCCATCTGGAGCTCGATGCCGATCAAGCGAAGCTGCTCGACCGCGCGTGCACCACCTGTGCCGCCATAGCCGACAAATGCCAGCGGTTTGTTGTTCCATTCGTCATAGGCGTAGTCGAGCGCGTTTTTGAGAACGGCCGTTGGCCCGCGATTGTATTCGGCGACGGTGATGATGTAGCCGTCCAGCGAGGCGATCTTCGCCTGCCACTTTGTTGCGACCGGGTCGTTGGAAGGCATGAAGTGGGAAGAGGCGGGTTCGTCGAAGAACGGCATCGGATAGTCGCGCAGGTCGACAATCTCGACGCTCATATCTTTGCGCGAAGCTGCGAGTCCGGCGATCCACTTCGCGGGTTTGTCGCCAAAACGGTGCTCGCGTGTTGAGCCGACAATCACGCCTATCTTTGGTTTGGCCATCCTGTTTCTCCTTGATCGTGGTGGTAGTATCAAAAGGTAACTGAGGCTATATTGGAGACTGGCGCGAGGCCCGCAAGGAGGCACTTTTATGAAACCCGGTCACCTCGACCATACCAACTGTGAGGCCATCAAGCGGACGTTGCAGCTCGTTGGCGACAAGTGGACCGTGCTGGTGGTCAGCGAACTTGGCGAGCGCACGATGCGTTTCAATGAGCTGCGGCGCGTGATGCACGGGATATCACAGAAGATGCTGACAACAACGCTGCGCAACCTTGAACAGCACGGGTTCGTGACGCGCACTGTCTATCCCACAATCCCACCGCGCGTGGATTATTCTCTGACCGAGCTTGGCCGCAGCCTGCTTGTCCCGGTTGAGGCATTGGTGCATTGGGCAATCGCCAACCGTCCCGACATGGAAGCGGCGGCAGCGGCGCAGGCCATGAAGGTCGCCGCAGAGTAATCACACCCCGCCGGGTGGAGTTTTCAGGAGGATTTGCGTGGTTGATTATGTCGACGGGTTTGAGCCGAAGGGGCAGCTCACCTTACGCACGCTGGCTATGCCGGCGGATGCCAATGCTGCGGGCGACATTTTCGGCGGCTGGGTGATGGCGCAGATGGATCTGGCCTGCGGCATCAGTGCTGCGGAGCGTGCCAGGGGCAGGGTGGTGACTGCCGCAGTGAAGGAAATGTCCTTCGCCAAGCCGATGAAGGTTGGCGACACGCTTTGCGTCTACTCACATGTCGAGCGCGTTGGCCGCACCTCCATGGTGCTGAAGGTCGAGGCCTGGGCGCAGCGCTACCTGTCGGACCGCATGGAGCGGGTGACTCATGCTGACTTCATCATGGTGGCGCTGGATGCCGAGGGCAGGCCGAAGGCAATCCCGGCGGAGTGACCTCAGCCAGCTTGCTGATTTGCAACGGCTTTGCGCCGGGTAAAGCGCAGCTTGCCAAGATGATGTGCGACATAGGTGCGCGAAAGGGACTGACCTTCGAGCGTCGCGCGGGTGAGTTGCCGGGCGCGGGCGTCTGCACCGCTGAAGTCCACGTGATCTGCGGCTTTTCTAAAAACAATGCCCGTCGGCTGATAGGCGACCAGCGGCTCGAACCCTGCGCGCGCGGCAGCGGCATCGAGGTTGTGGCAGTTGAAGCCAATGACGTGAGCAAAATGCAGGCTGCCAAAGCCGCGCTTCTGCAGTTCGCGCACGGTATCCGGGACTTCAATGATCAACAGGCCTTCGGGCTTCAGCCAGGAAGCAGCAGCCTGAAGGGCGGCTACGGGATTGCGCAGGTGTTCCAGCACGTGGAAACTCGAGACCATATCAAAGGGGCGATCCGGTTTTACGTCCTCCCAGCGGCATGTCTTGATGCGCGCGCCGAGGGTGTCGCGTGCGTGGCTTGCATAGCCCTCGCCGGGGTCGAACCCGTAGGCGTCAATACCGGCGGCGACGAGCCCGGCGACGAATTCACCCGAGCCTGCGCCGAAATCAAGAGCGCGGGCACCGCGGGACAGATGGGGGAGGATCACTGATGAGCGCCGGGCCGCCTCACGCGTGCGCTTGCGGACGTGGCGGGCGCTCGGTCGCCCGAGGGCGAGTTGATAATCCAGCCTGTACAGGCTGGAATAGTAGCGTACCAGTTCGTCCTCGCGTGGCATGGGATTGGTGTGCAGCAGGCCGCACTGGAGACACGCAACCGTTTTCAGCGGCTTGAGTCGCCGGTCCCAGTTCGACACATGATGGTTGTCCTGCGCGCCGCAAACCGGACATCCTGCATCCTGCTCCCCTTCATATGCGTAGGAGATCAAGGGTACGATGTTTTGCGCGACGGCTGACATCTCGCGCAGTCGGGTCTGGAGGGACATGAAGTGCCTGCTCTGATGTAGGTTTCAGAGACATGACCTCTCGGGCAGCTGTTATCTACGTCCCGGGACCTTTGCGTCATCCGGCAGGGACCTTCGGGAGAAGCTTAGTTTCCGGGGACCGCCTGGATAGCGAGTGCAGCTTCGGTGCGGTTGCGCAGGTTCAGTTTCCGGAAAATGCGCGTCAGGTGATTTTTGACGGTCTTCTCTTCAATCGCCAACTCGCGGGCGATCTGTTTGTTGCTGTCGCCGCGGGCGACAAGGCGCAAGATGCGCGTCTCTGTATCGGTCAGGCTGGCCAAAGGGTCATGCGGTTTCTGGCCGGCAGCTATGACCCGTGCTGCGAGTTGTGGCGGCACATAACCCTCGCCTTTCAGGACACCATGGATGACGCTAGCCAGCGTTTCAGCGTCAACCCCCTTGAGGAGATACGCGTGGGCGCCAGTTTTAAGGGCAGTCGCCACGTTATCGCTGTCTTCGGAGGCCGTCAGCACGATGATGCGCGACTGGACGCCCGCGTCGCGGATATTGGCGAGCGCGTTCAACCCTCCGCCTGGCATGGAAAGGTCCAGCAGGATGATGTCCGGCCTGTCGCGCACGGCCAGTTCGACGGCTGCATCAGCATCGCCTGCCTCGGCACAAACCTTGAAATCCGGCTGCTCCTGGATTGTCTGGATCAGGCCGCGCCGAAAGATCGGATGGTCGTCGACAACAAGGATGGTGATGGGCGATCGGGTCAAGGGCTGGCTCCTGTTGACAGGCGCATAGTCAGCCGGGTTCCTGCGCCCGGACCGGAGTCTATTGTCAGGCTGCCGCCGAGGCCGGCGACGCGTTCCCTGAGACCTGGCAGACCGAGCCCGTCATGTGATGCCGCAAAGTCGAAGCCGACGCCATTATCTGTGACCACAACAACAAATTCGCCGTCCTGATCGCTGGCACTGACGGAGATGCGCGACGCATCTGCGTGGCGGTGCGCGTTGGTCAAACCTTCACGGACGAATCGATAGATGCATATGCGCTCGGCCTGGGTGCGATCAGGCAGATCGGCGAGGTCCAGCTCAACTGAAGTTCCGTGAAGGATTTCGTGGCTGGCAACGGCGCGGCGGATGGTGTCGGCGGTGCCAAGTCCCTCAATCTCGGGCAGGGTCAGGCCGCGCGAAATGTTCCGGATTTCCTGGATCGCCCCATCGAGCGCGTCACGTATCTCTACGGCTTCTCCCTTGAGCTTGTGAGAACCGATGCGCAGCGATGCGAAGCCGAGCAATTGCAGAGGCCCATCATGGAGTTCCGATGAAATGCGCCGGAGGTAACGCTCGTTCAGGGCGGTGGCGCGCTGGTTTGCGCTGTCAGCATGCAGCTTCAGCGCCTTGTTCTGTTCCAACAGGGCGGAAAGTGTCGAAATCTTCTCGGCGAGCACCTCTCGTTGCGAGGCGATCAGGCGTCCGCCCCGCGCAACGATACCATAGAGCAAGGCAAGCATCCCCGCCGTCAATACGCCAACCACGATCCATGTTCGTTGCCGCGCGCTGGACAACTCGTCACGCAGTCGGGTTGCCGCTTCATAGAATTCGACAACACCGGCGATTTCCCCCGTTTCAGGATTGAATATCGGGCTGTAGATTTCAAGCAGCGGCACTCCCGCCCGCTTCTCCGAAGCGCTCTCGTTGTTGTCCAGCTGGTCGAACTCGGCGTGGATATTTCCACTCAATGCGTCCGCCAGCGCGACGGTTCTTTCAAAGCGTTGCCCGATCAGATCCGGATCGCTCGCGTAAACAATCCGGCCTTCCGGGGTCCAGAGTTTGAAAGCGAACAGATCGCGATTGATAACGCCGCGGTTGAGGCGCGCATCAAATGCAATACGGTCTTCGGCACTGAGTGCCGGCTGGGTCAACAGCTTCAGCGCGAGAGGCGCGACGATGGCATCAACATGTAGCGCTGTGACAGCCGCGGCATGTTCCTTGATTGATTCCTCGATCGTCCGCGTCACCCAGATGCCGACCGCTGCCATGCCAGAAAGCACCACAAAGGCGGCCGCGACCATGAATTGACGCGTAAGGCTGAACTGGCTGTCCGGTGTTTCGTCCAGCTTGCTCAAGAAGCTACCCGGCGTCGCCCTTGGTGGCCAGCACCTTGTCGATGCGGCGGCCGTCCATGTCGATGACCTCGAAGCGCCAGCCATAGGCGTCGACGCATTCGCCCTC
>CAYZQP010000053.1:0-13894 GCA_964480545.1 uncultured Mesorhizobium sp.
AATCCGACACCAGCGTGTTGTAGCCGAAGGATGCACCGCGCTCGGTGACCAGCACATTCGGATTGCCGGAATCGGTCACCTTGGCGATGACGTTCTTCATGTCCCAGGGCGCGAGAAACTGCCCCTTCTTCACGTTGATCACCTTGCCGGTATTGGCGGCGGCGATCAGCATGTCGGTCTGGCGCGACAGGAAGGCCGGGATTTGCAGGGCATCCACCACTTGCGCCACGATTGCGCATTGTTCGGCGGTGTGCACGTCAGTCAGGATCGGCAGGCCGAATTCCTTCTTCAGGTCGGCGAACACGGGCAGTGATGCGTCGAGCCCTGCGCCCCTTGTCGCACCCAGCGAGGTGCGGTTCGCCTTGTCGTAGCTCGACTTGTACACCAGCCCGATGCCGAACTTTTGCGTCATCTCTTTCAGCGCGCCGGCCATGTCAAAGGCATGCTGGCGAGATTCCAGCTGGCAAGGCCCGGCGATCAGCGCCAGCGGCGCATCATTGGCGAAAGTGACGTTGCCGACAGTGACGGCGTGATTGGGCTTCATGTTATGCTGTTCCGAATATGAAGGTGACGCCCTGACCAGGGGCGGGTGGGACGACAATGAGTTCGCCCCTCACTTGATGGCCGACGCCGCCTGCGTCAAGGAGTTGACGGATGCGTTGAAGGTCCTGGCACTCGAACTCGATCGCGCGCCCACGCATGCCAGGGTCACGATAGTCCGGCTCAATCCCGTGCCGTGCCCACAGGTGCTCGTCACTGGCGATGATGTGCCAGCCCTCCTCCGTGACAAACCACAGGCGCTCTGTGTCCGCCTCCATTGGCGGCAGGCCAAGAAAATCCCGCCAGAAACGCAACTTCTCCGTAAGTTCGTCCGCCGACCAGTAGGTCACACGTGGGCGGATCACGCCATTCGCATGCCGCTGAAGCGCCGACCTGTCCACCTTGGGGGAACGTACCCGCTGACAGGTGAAGAAGTAGCAGCCATCGGCCTGAGAATCGGTGGCAAAGGCCAGCCGGAACACTGCCTCATCCGAGCGCCCCGCAGCGTCAACGAAAGCCCGCGAGAACTGCAGAACCGGTCCACCGGAAATACGCACGCGGGCGAACTCGTCATGGTCGGCCTCCGCGTCATCCGTCGCCAGCACGAGTGCTGACAGCCCCTCCTCGCCTTCAACTGATCGAAACAACCTGTCACGCGCCACAAACATGTTTTGATCTGCAACCGCCCGGTCTGCTGCAGCCTGATCGGTCACGGCGAGCGGCTCCAGAAACGTGCCGTTCTCAAAATACACGCAGCAGTTCGATGTCCCGAACGGATGATGGCCGTCCGGTGCAACCGTGAACCCGAGCGCCGTCAGTCGCTCCCGCGCAACGCCGAGGTCGGCGACGGGCAGAACAAGATGATCCAGACGGGTGGACGAGCGTTTCATCATAGCGATTTGCTACAGAACGATGGCGCACACAAGCGCACCCGCTTGACGAGTGATTGCAGGTTGTGGCTTGCCTTGGCGAGCAAATCTATCGGTCATCATGAGCCACTCTACACACGACGTTGATCCCGCAGCTTCCGCCGAGCGTGCGTTTCGCCTTGTTGCGCTGATTGCCATCGGCTCGATTTTGCTCGGCTTCGCCATGCAGACCGGCATCGCCGCCGCCCGCCATGCTCTGGGCGATGGTCCCGGGCCGGCGCAATTCGTGATCCAGCTTGCAGGCGGCGTCAGCTGGGCGTTCTTCGTCTGCTCGGGCATTGCCATTGCCACCACGCTGTCGCGCGCCCGCGCCACAATCGTCGGGGCAATTGGCGCGATCACTGCCCCCATCGCCATCGGGCTTGCCAAGTCGGTGCAGAAGGTAACCGCGGAGGTGGTTGGCGAACTGGACAGTCCCGCCCTTCTGCCGCTCTCGACGATCAGTGTGATGCGCGCCATCGAGTACGGCCTGCTTGGCTGGCTGCTGGCTACGCTGGCACGCCGGCGTGAAAACCGTGTCTGGCCTTACCTTGCGTGCGGAGCCGTCATCGGCCTGGTGTTTGGCGGGTTCATCTCGATGATGGCGCTGCGCGCCGCCGAACAGTCCGGCGAACCGCTTTCGGATGCCGCAGCCGTTGCCGCCGTGCTGAACGAGGTCACGTTCCCGATCGGCTGCTCGCTGCTGATCATGGTGGTTGTGATTGTCGGCCGCAACGTGAAAGCGATGGAAGGCAAGTAGCGCCGCCATCCATCATCTATCTCGGAAGCTGGTTCACGAACGGATTGCTCCGGTTTAGCTCCAACATCTGCAGCCCCTCCATTCCGACTCCCGGCGGACAAATGCCCCGCTCGCACGGATTGTAGGGTCTCGGCGGCGGTTGAGTGACTTCCCCCACTCCAGGCCCGCAACTGTAGGTTCCATCTGCTTGCCGCTGTGGCAGTGTCCCACCAGGGCATGGATTTACCCAGGGCGTCTGGCGAGGCTTTTTCTCAAGCCATTGGCTGACGGCAGGGTAGTCGTTCCAGGGAGGCTGCTGGGCCATAACCGGGGCAGACAGCAGTGTTAGCAGGCATGTGACGAGGAACCTCATGCGGACACCTCCGGATCACAGGGCATCGTAACTCGACCGGGCACACGACCAGTCGTCTCGCGAAAACTCTTTATCTGCTCACGCCACAGGGCAAGGTCGACGCGACAGCGCGTCTCAACCATAAACGATTGTCGGTCCTCACCTGCGCTATAGGCGTAAGCGACCTTTACATACGCCAGAGCCACTTCCGATTTCTCGATGTCCGAGAGGAGCGTCCCCCATGAGAGTGGTGGATCTGCGGTGGCCATGACTTCAAGTGAAACGATGTCCCCCGCCTTGACCGGTTTCGCCGTCGCATCAGACTGGATCGCCAACCACAACCCATCCTGTTCCTGGTGCATGTTCACAAAATAGCGCCATTTGAATTTTCGAATGGTCTGGTCAACAGAAAACTCGATGGTGACTTGATCGAGGAACCCTGTGCGACTGGGTTCTGCTGTGTTTCTGATGCTGATCGGGACGGTCGCAACCGCGTCAGCGCTCAGCCTCTTCGCTTCGTCCTGGTCAGGCGCCTCAACGGTTCTCAAATCGAGAGCGGGAGACGGCGCGAAAGCGAGATCTGGTGCGCGTAGATGGAGAGGCTCGACCTTTGGTGAGAAGAAGTAAGTGATCAAAAACAGGGCAAGCCCGCCCGCAGCTCTGATCACGACTCCGTTGGCATCGAGTTTTACATTCAGGAAGCCCGGGATAGTCGCTCCAAGAATACCGACAGCAAGTGAAAGAAGTATCCTTGCCATTACTGCCAGATCCGGACTGGAAAACGGCCTGTCTCTCCAGACAAGTGCCATCACGAACACAGCGATGACAACTGCCATCGCAGTTCCAACCTGACGTTCCCGGTTCACTGGCTCCCCCGAAAGTCAAACGTAGATGAGTCTACTGCAATACAATCAAAACATGCATTAAGTGTATTCTCAACTAAAAATTGCCACCTCTGACCACTGATCTACCTTTGAAAGTGCACGGCCTGGCCAAGGCAGAGGGCATTGGAGTCCGGTGGGTCTCAGGCCCGTCGTCCGAACCACCTTGCGGCGGAGCCGTCATCGGCCTGGTGTTTGGTGGCTTTATCTCGATGATGCGCGCTGCCGAACAGTCGGGCGAACCGCTTTCGGATGCCGCAACCGTTGCCGCCGTGCTGAACGAGGTCACGTTCTCGATCGGCTGCTCGCTGCTGACCATGGTGGTTGTGATTGTCGGCCGCAATGTGAAGGCGATGGAAAAATCCTGACGCACTTGCCGGCAAATGAAATCATTCTGTCTTGGAATCGGGCTTAGGTCGGGAACAGGTCTACCCTCCGCGAGCGAACGCAATGCGCCAGCAACGCCCGATCCGAAAGATACTGTTTGTCACTGATGCCTGGCGGCCTCAGGTCAATGGCGTGGTGCGCACGCTCGCTCGTATGGAACTCCATCTGCCCAGGTTTGGCGTTGAGCCGGTGTTTCTCTCGCCCGATGGATATCGTACATTTGCACTGCCGACATATCCCGCCATTCGCCTGGCCCTGCCACCACCCGGCGCGGTGCAGAGGCGCATCGAGGATTGCAATCCCGATCACATCCACATCGTCACCGAAGGTCCGCTGGGCTTGCTGGCGCGACGTGTCTGCATGAGGCAAGGTCGCCCCTTCACGACCAATTACCATACGCGGTTTCCCGAATATATCTCGGCGCGCCTGCCGATTCCGGAAGCGCTCACCTACTCCCTGCTGCGCCGCTTTCACAATTCAGGTGCTGCGACGCTCGTCGCAACGCGATCGTTGCAAAATGAGCTTGGCGGCAGGGGTTTCACCAGGGTTCGGCCATGGACACGCGGCGTAGACACCGACCTCTTCACCCCGGATCGGCGCGAGGATCTCGGCCTGCCCCGGCCCGTATTCCTCTACGTCGGCCGTGTCGCAGTCGAAAAGACAATCGAGGATTTCCTCTCGCTTGACCTGCCGGGGTCGAAGGTCGTCGTTGGTGTCGGACCGGCACTGGACGGTTTGCGCGCGCGTTTTCCCCGGGCGCATTTCCTCGGACACAGGATCAACGGCGACCTCGCACGGATCTACGCCTCCAGCGACGTCTTCGTGTTCCCGAGCCGGACGGACACGTTCGGGATTGTGTTGCTCGAGGCCATCGCCAGCGGTTTGACCGTTGCCGCTTACCCCGTCACCGGCCCGGCCGACATATTTGCCGATGGCGTTGGAGGTGCCCTGTCGAACAACCTTCGCGAGGCAGCACTCGACGCCCTCAGGCTGGACCGCGATGCGGCACGGCAAAAAGCGCTGACCTACGGCTGGGATGATTGTGCAGCAATGTTGCTCGAGCGCATTCGCGAGGTCTATGCGCAGCCTTCCGGGTCAAGGGAGCCGGGCGCAGTCAGGATGGCGCCACAGCCCGGGTGACATGCCGCGACATCACGCGCTTCGCATCGTCATCCTGAGCACTGAACCGCCCCCGGCCAGGCCGACTCCGGCTGGTAGCAGGCCTGCATCGACGAACCCGCGCGAGGCATAGAACCGCACAGCCTGCGCGTTTGCCTCCTCGACCTCGAGCACGAAGCGCTTCGCTTCCGGAAACGATTCCTCGATCTCATCCATAAGCAAACCGCCAATGCCGCGCCCCTGAAGCCCCGGCAGCACGTAAAGCTGGCGCAACGTGACCTCATCGCCGCTCTCGTCGGCATGCGCAAAGGCAACGCCGCCAAGCTGCTTGCCATCATCGGCGACCAGAAACTCCGAGCGCGGCGCAGTGAGCCGGGCCCTGAGCGACGGCAATGAATGCCAGTTGTCGGTAATCTCGGTGACCTTTGCCGCGCCATAAATAGCGTCGTAGGCGTCGTGCCAGGTCGCAACCAGCAACGCCCGGATCGCCGGCAGATCGCGCTCCGAGGCGGTGCGGACGAACATCTTACTCGATGCCGAGCTTGGCCTTGACCAGGTCGTTGACCACCTGCGGGTTGGCCTTGCCGCCGGTCGTCTTCATCACCTGCCCGACGAACCAGCCTGCGAGACTGGGCTTGGCTTTTGCTTTCTCGACCTGATCCGGGTTGGCGGCAATGACATCATCAACTGCCTTCTCGATCGCACCGGTGTCGGTGACCTGCTTCATGCCGCGCGCTTCAACCAGCGCTTTCGGGTCACCGCCCTCGGTCCAGACGATCTCGAACAGATCCTTGGCGATCTTGCCGGAAATGGTGCCTTCCTTGATCAGGTCGAGGATACCGCCGAGTTGATCCGGAGAAACCGGCGATTCCTCGAGTTCCAGGCCGGCCTTGTTCAGTGCGCCAAGCAGATCGTTGATCACCCAGTTGGCAGCGAGCTTGCCGTCGCGGCCCCTGGCCACCTGCTCGTAATAGTCGGCAATCGCCTTTTCCGAGACCAGAACCGACGCGTCGTAGGCAGACAGCCCAAGCTTGTCGATCAGCCGGCCCTTTTTGTCGTCGGGCAGTTCGGGCAGTTCGCTTGCCAGCTTGTCGACATAGGCTTGCGTGAACTCCAGCGGCAACAGGTCCGGGTCCGGGAAGTAGCGGTAGTCATGCGCCTCTTCCTTGGAGCGCAGCGAGCGCGTCTCGCCCTTGTGCGGATCAAACAGCCGCGTCTCCTGCACAATCGCCCTGCCCGCCTCCAGTTCGTCGATCTGGCGGCGTGCCTCAAACTCGATGGCCTGGCCAATGAAACGGATCGAGTTGACGTTCTTGATCTCGCAGCGCGTGCCGAACTCGCCGCCAGGACGACGCACCGATACGTTCACATCGGCGCGCATGGAGCCCTCTTCCATGTTGCCGTCGCAGGTACCGAGATAGCGCACCAGCGTGCGCAGTTTGGTCACATAGGCCTTCGCCTCCTCGGACGAGCGGATATCCGGTTTGGAGACAATCTCCATCAGCGCGACACCCGAGCGGTTCAGGTCGACATAGGACATTGTCGGATGCTGGTCATGGATCGACTTGCCGGCATCCTGCTCCAGATGCAACCGCTCGATGCCGATCTCGATCTCCTCGAATTCGCCCTTGTTGTTGGGGCCAACCGAAATGATGACCTTGCCCTCGCCGACGATGGGCTGCTTGAACTGCGATATCTGGTAGCCCTGCGGCAGATCCGGATAGAAATAGTTCTTCCGGTCAAACACTGACTTCGTGTTGATCGCGGCCTTGAGGCCGAGGCCGGTGCGGATCGCCTGACGCACGCATTCCTCGTTGATCACCGGCAACATACCAGGCATCGCGGCGTCAACCAGGCTGACATGCGCGTTCGGCTCACCGCCATACGAGGCCGATGCGCCCGAAAACAGTTTTGATTCCGAGGTGACCTGGGCATGAACTTCAAGGCCGATGATTATCTCCCAGTCGCCTGTGGCGCCGGAGATAAGCCGTTTCGGATCAGGGGTGCGGGTGTCAACAAGGCTCATGGCAACGTCCAGATATTTCTGGGCTTTCGCTAGATCAATCGATCCCGCGTTGCAAGTTCGGTTGGACGCGAATGGCGTATTCAGGGACCGTCGGGATGCGGCACATCCTCAGCCGAGAAATAGACGGGGCGGTTGCTGGCCACAAACATCTCCACCTCCCGGTCAGAACCTTCGGATGCGCCGGGAAGCCGCAGGCAGGCATCACAGCGCTCCAGCAGCGCCAGTGACAATGGCAGGCGCAACGCGTGCGAGGCGTCACTCGTACCCATGATCTCGATCATCGGCAGCGCCATATTGGCGCCGATCAGCGGGATGTGCCCGCGCTCATAAATGACAATCGCCGCGCGGTTGAGCGCCCGCAGGTTCTCTGCCCGCTCAGTCGGCCCCGCACCATTCCCGGCATAGGGGCCGCAAATCCATATACACATCAGGCGGTGGTGATATAGGCGCGGATTTCCTCCGCCTCGCGCTCGACATCCTCGATGCGCCGCTTGACCACGTCACCGATGGAGATGATGCCATAAAGCTGGCCGTTCTTTTCCACCGGCAGGTGCCGGAAGCGGCCATCGGTCATGATCTCCATGACGTCGTTGACAGTGTTGTTCTCACCGCAGGTTTTCACCCTGGCAGTCATCACGGTTCCGATTGGTGCGTTCAACGCTTCCGCGCCATCCCTGGCGATCGCCCGCACGATATCGCGTTCCGATAATATGCCGGCAATCCTCTTGTCGCCATTGGTCACGACGAGAGCGCCAATCCGGTAATCGGCGAGTGCCTTCACCGCCACCGAGAGCAAGTCTCCGGGTCCGAGGGTAAACACCTCGTGCCCCTTCTCATCAAGTATTGCCTTGACCGTCATCCGTTCCTCCCTCGTTTATCCGAGCCGAATGGGTAGTGGGTGTACGTATCGTGCCTGTCCGACCGCCGCTTTTCAAGCATCGATTGGCTTGTGGGTTAAAACAGTCGGCTGTCGATCAAACAGGCCGAGCAGCAGAAAACCGGCAAGAAACCCGCCCACATGCGCCTCCCAGGCAATGGTGTCGCTGACGCCCGGTGCCCCGAACAGCCCGATCAGAAGATTGCCACCCATCCAGATTGCCGTGAACGCGATAATCTGGCGTGACCGCAAGGCGTAGCCGAGCGGTGGCAGCACGCCTGCAAATGGTGGTCGGCGCTGACTCCTGTCGATGCGGAAAAAGTAGCGTGCACTGGCTGCCATCATGCCGGATATCGCCCCGGACGCACCGACCAGGGGCGCATTATCTGTGGGGTGGACGACATAATGAAGCCCTGCCGCGGCGGCGGCTGTCACCAGCCAGAACAACAGGAATCGTATCGCGCCTATGCGGTTTGCCAGCGGAGATCCCACCGCAGCCAGCCACACCATATTGACACCGAGATGCAGCGCGCTGCCGTGCAGAAAGGCGTAGGTGACAGGGGTCGTCACCGCATAAATCTCGAACGGAATATCCGCCGAATAGCGCAGCGGAATAAAGGCCGCATGCACCAGAAGCACGAAGTCATCCTGCTGAGACAGAACATATGTCCGAACCAGATGCACTGCCACGCACACCGCGATCAGAACGGTCACGACGCCGGGAATGTTAAGGATTGGCTCGCGCCAGGACAGTTCCTTGCGAGGCTGCGGCGTTTGATCGGGTGGCGACATTGGTTTCCCGGTTGCTCCAGGCGACCAGGATGGAATGGTGCTGCGGCGTAATCAAGGATTTTGGATAAAAAACAAGCCGTTCAAGAACAAACTTGAACGGCCTGGGATATCCCTGAGATGGTGGAAGTGCTGCCGGCCGACTGGAGTGGCCGCTTCCGAAGTTCATGATTTACAATGCCATCTACCCCGCAAAAACGCAATCTACACCTCTTGTTAACCTTAACGGCCGGGAGCCGTGAACAAGCCGGCTTCGGGCTGGCACGCGTCATGCACAGCAGGGCATCAAAGGACCTTGGGGGCAACCTGGAAGCCGATTCCGGAGCTGGAGTGTGATGAAATGAAACAGGAAGCAACGGTAGAGTTGTTCCACTACTGGAACCGCCTGCGCGATGGCCGCCCTGCCCCGAAAAGAACCGAGGTTGAGCCGGCTGACATCAAGACGTTGCTGGCAGACACGTTCATCCTCGAGAAGGATGGGCGCGGCGAGCCCGTATTCCGGCTGGCCGGCACGCGCCTCTGCGCAATTTATGGCCGGGAACTGAAGGGCTTCTCCTTCGGGTCGCTCTGGCGTGAGCGCGACCGCCGCATTCTGGCCCGTCTGCTCAACGGCATGTTCATCGACAAGTCCGTCGTCGTTGTGACGTTTGACGGTATCAGCACCGGCGGCCGGACGATGCCGTTCGAACTGGTTGTACTGCCGCTCGAAGGCGGTGAACAGAGCGCTCGCTCGATTGGACTGGTCACACCCTGCGAGCGCGCTTTCTGGTTGGGTGCCGACCGCATCGTCGACGCCAACATCACCTCGATGCGGGTCTTTGATCCACAACACGAGCCTCTTTTCCTGAAGAATCGCCCCGAGATCGAGGTGCCGGCCACCGAAGGCCCTGCCCCCGAGGCGTTGCGCGATGCCGCGCCTGGCACCACGCGCCGCGTGCAGCACCTGGTTGTACTGGAAGGCGGTCGCGAGGATTAATTTGATCCGCGCAACATTTCCAGCTTGTTAACCCCTTGCCATTACCCTGTATGTCTATGCGTGAATCGCGCAGCGAACAGGACTGCACATGGAAACCGACGCACTCGAATCAGACCGCCGCACCTTTCAGCGCGTCAAGCTGAAGCTTTACGGCCGGTTTATGCTTGAGGATCGCACCGAGCATCCGTGCCAGGTCTATGAGATTTCTCCCGGCAACATGACGCTGCGCGCCGAACGCATCGCCGAGGCCGGCGAAAAGGTGATCTGCTATCTCGACCATGTCGGCCGCATCGAAGGTGTTGCGACCCGCACCACCGAAGACGGCTTCGCCATGACCATCGTCGCCAGCGAGCGCAAGCGTGAAAAACTTGCTGCCCAGTTGACATGGCTTGCCAACCGCCACGAGCTTGGTCTGCCGGAAGATCGCCGCCACGAGCGTGTTGCGCCGCGCAACCCGGTCAGCGAATTGCATCTGGAAGACGGTCGCACCTATCAGTGCCGCATCATCGATCTTTCCCTGTCTGGCGCCGGCATCGAGATTGATGTTCGCCCGGCACTCGGAACCCCGGTCACGCTGGGCACGATGAAGGGTCGCGTAGTCCGTCACTTCGAGGACGGCATCGCACTCGAATTCGCCTCGCTTCAGCAGGCTGAATCCCTGGACAACCAGTACTCTCTGGCAAACACACCAGCTACAGCAGCCTGATCTGCAATAGAGCTTTCGCAAAGCCCCGGCCCGGCACCGGGGCTTTTCGCGTCTTCAATGCATAAAATTGCATCGAACTGGTTGTAGATTTAGCAACTATCCTTGTTATCAAACAGTCCAAACTTATTGAAATTACGCTATTAATTCGCGTCGAATGCGACTGCCGAACTTTGCGCGACCTCAATGTCGCTGTGCCATTCTCCTCGATGACGGGGAGAAAAAGAAATGGGACACAGACATTGGGGATACGCCGTATTGGGCCTGACTGCGGGACTTATGCTCATGACCACTGAAGCAGCCCAGGCGGGCCGTTTCATGGCGACAGGCGGTCGCACCACCCAGCCGATCGGCCATTATGACTTCTGCAAACAGATGGCGGCCGAATGCAGCCAGAAGAGCCGTTCAACGGCACGCCTGCCAATGACCAGGGAGCTGATGCGCAAACTGGCGAGCGTCAATGTGAAGGCAAACGCAAAGATTCTGCCGCGCACCGACATGCAGATCTGGGGCCGCGAGGAAGTCTGGTCCTACCCAGTCATGCGTGATGGCGTCCTGGTCGGCGACTGCGAAGATTACGTGATGACCAAGCGGCGCATGTTGATGGACGCCGGCATCGAGCCTGCCAACCTGCTGATCACCGTTGTGCTGCAGCCGAATGGCGACGGCCATGCCGTGCTGACCGTGCGCACCACTGGCGGAGACTACATTCTGGACAACCTGAACAACCGTGTCCTGCACTGGCAGCGCACACCTTACACCTACCTCAAGCGTCAGTCTGAAAGGCATTCAGGCGTCTGGCTGTCAGTCAATGACGGTCGCGCCGATGCGGTTGCTGGCATCCGCTAGCGACCGTTACGAGAAACCCGGTCGAGTCCCCACCCTCCCCGTCCCCCACGACCGGGCTCAAGGAGCCGGCCCCCTGTCCCCGGGGCCGGCTCCGCCTTTTCTGGCAGTCGCTTCTACACAACCGTGAGTTCAGCCAGGAAGCGTTTCGCGTTGGCTACATAATGCTGCGCAGAGAGTTGCAGGCCGGCAATCGCAGTCGCGTCGAGTTGCCGGACTGCCCTCGCCGGCGAGCCGAGAATCAGCGATCCGTCCGGAAACTGCCTGCCTTCGGTCACCAGCGCGCCTGCGCCTACCAGCGAGTTCGCGCCTATACGCGCGCCGTTCAGCACGATCGCGCCCATGCCGATCAGACTGTTGTCGCCGATTGTGCATCCGTGCAGCAGCGCCCTGTGGCCGATTGTGCAGCCCTTGCCAATGGTCAGCGCAAAGCCGGGATCTGTGTGCATAACGGTATGTTCCTGCACATTGCTGTCCTCGCCGATTGAAATCAGCTCATTGTCGCCGCGCAGCGCACAGCCGAACCAGATGCCGACATTGCGTCCGATCCGGATATTGCCGATCAACGTCGCGTCCGGTGCGATCCAGTTGGTCGACCTGTCTTCGAATTGTGGCGCAACGTCTTTCAAAGCGTAGATTGGCAAAATTACCTCCCGATCCTGTACGGTGCGGCTCAGCCTTCGCCGAGCAAACGCACGGCCTCAATCATCGCAACCCCCATAGCGCTTGTCCACACAAGTGACGTCGCCGCGCACCCCGCCAGCGTCAGGATCGAGATCTCACGGTTCCGATAGCTCTCCAGTGCGTCGTTCAACAGCATCAGCGGCCCTGCAACCAGCGGCGAAAGCGCGAGACGCCACGGATGATTCGAGCTGGAAAAAGGTGGCGCGAACGACAGCCGCTCGCCCGATACGATCTCGAGCAAGGAGCCAAAAACACCATAGACGGTGACTCCGGCCAGAAAGGCGAAGGCGCACCACTCAATCAGCGACATCGTTTACCTGCCGTTTACCATGATTTCCCAAGTATCAGGTTCAGACGAAGCAAGGCGCGTGCCACGCATTCTGTCCCTTCCCGGGACAACTGGCAGGAGATCACTGATGGCCAATGCGGCAACGATGGAAGGCCCGCGATACGCGCGGTCGGCATTTATCCGGCCGATCATTCTCTGCCTTGCAGGGCTGATCGCGGTTTCCATCGGCATCAATCTGATCGGCCAGTGGTTCGGCCATTCAATCTCGATGGCAGGGCACACCGATTCGACCAGAACCTATGAGGTCGTGATTGGGAACAACGTCATCGTTGCACCCGCCAACGCCATCCGCTTCGACCACGCGCGACGTGACGGTATCTCGCAGCGGCTGGACCTTTACATGCGCTGGCCCGACCTTGGCGGTTACACAGACGCCACCCGCGACGACTTCAACAATGTGGGTTCCGAGCGACGGATCATCTTCGCATCCTTCGAACCACGCCTGATGTCGCGCGACATGAGCGGGCGTTTTGGCCCGATCTACAGCGGCTTGATCGAGACGCAGGGCAGCGATGGCCCGGCAGGATTGCGCGTCTACGCCTTCTCGCCGAAATCAGGCTACGTCAACGAACAGCTGATGGTGGGCGAGCGTGAAGGCGAGACGCCCTTTGTGGCGCGTTGCCAGATCGGCGAGGCTGCGAAACAGTCGCTGGCGCCCTGCCAGCGCGACATAGATACAGGCGACAATCTGAGCCTGTCCTATCGCTTCCCGGCTGCGCTACTTCAGGACTGGCGCAAGCTTGACGCCGCAATCAGCGTCAAGGCCGGCTCATTGATCCGGACCGGCCGGGTCTCAGGCTGATCAGTTCAGATCAATGTCGAGGATCGCCATCGAGAAATTGTAGTCGCCCTCTTCCTCGTCCTTGTAAACGAGACCCAGGAACTCATCGCCCATATAGACCTCGGCGGAATCGTCCTTGCGCGGACGGGCCTTCACCTGCAGGTTCGGATTCTGGAACACCTTCTTGAAGTAGGCTTCCAATTTCCTGATCTCTTCGGGCTTCAATTCTCAATCTCCGTGTTGGGCCGCGCTTCTGACACGCGAGCGACAGGCTTGTAAAGGCGCGCAAGGCTCTGTCGCTGCCATATCCGCGCGCGACTGCCGCTCCAAATCAGATAATGCAATCAGATGTCGTAGGTTGCGATGGAATCGACGATTGCGCTCGGCAGATACTGATCCATGTCGCGGGCCGGCTGCTCGCAGCCGGTTTCGCCGACGATCCGCGCCGGCACACCGGCCACCGTCTTGTTGTGCGGGATCGAGGCCAGAACCACCGACCCGGCCGCCACCTTGGAGCAATGCCCGACCTCGATATTGCCGAGTATCTTGGCCCCTGCCCCGATCAAAACGCCGTAGCGGATCTTCGGGTGTCGATCACCACCAGCCTTGCCGGTTCCGCCAAGTGTCACCCCATGCAGGATCGACACATTGTCTTCGATGACTGCCGTCTCGCCGACCACAAGGCCAGTGGCGTGGTCAATGAAAACGCCCTTGCCCATGCGCGAGGCCGGATGAATGTCAGTCTGGAACACCGAGGACGAGCGGCTCTGCAGGTAGAGCGCAAAATCCTTGCGGCCTTCCTTCCACAGCCAGTGCGCGAGACGATGCGTCTGCACGGCATGGAAGCCTTTGAAATAGAGGATCGGCATCATGTAGCGGTCGCAGGCCGGATCGCGCTCATAATAGGCCTGAATGTCGGTGCGAACTGTGTCGCTCC
>CAYZQP010000053.1:13904-16493 GCA_964480545.1 uncultured Mesorhizobium sp.
CTCCATTCCGGATGCTCGGCCAGCATGGTGAGGTAAGTCTGGCGAATGAGATCCGACGACAGGTCCTGGTGCGCCAGGCGCTCGGACAGGCGGTGGATCACCGCGCCTTCCAGGCTGTCATGGTTCAGGATGGTCGCATAGAGGAAGGCCGCCAGCAGCGGGTCGCGATCAACGGCCGCCTGCGCCTCCTCACGCACCGCGCTCCAGATCGGATCAATTGGCCGGACATTTGTCGGCTTCAAGGCAGCGATCTTGGTCATGACGTCCATCCAAATCCATGCGAAGCGGGCCGCATCTATATTGCCCCCGGCCGCATGGCACAATATCCCCGAAACCTGACATTTAGAACACAGTTCTTCTGAACTTAACGTCAAGTGGAACAAAAACGCATGCCGGTACTGACCGACGACACCATCGATGGCTTGACGATCCTGCGCGGCGATCTCGTTACCGAGGTGGTGATCAACCGCCCTGCGCGCAAGAACGCGATCACGCTCGCCATGTGGGGCGCGCTGGCAAATGTCTTTGAGAACATCGGTCACGCGGACGGCGTCCGTGCGGTGGTGCTGTCTGGCGCAGATGGCAATTTCAGCGCCGGTGCTGACATTTCCGAGTTCGACACAGAGCGTGGCAATGCCGCCAGCGCCCGCAACTACGAGGCCGCCAATTCGCGGGCCTTCGCCGCAGTACGCAACTGCCAGGTGCCGGTGGTCGCAGCGATCAGCGGCATCTGCTTTGGCGGCGGCTTCGGGCTGGCAGCGGCGGCAGACGTCCGGCTTGCCTCACCCGATGCGATCTTCTGCGTGCCGGCGGCAAAGCTCGGCCTTGCCTATCCGCAGGACGCGATGATCGACATCGTCTCCAGCCTCGGCCCGCAACTGGCGCGCTATCTCGCCTTCACCGGTGCCCGCATCGATGCTGCCCAGGCGCTCACCAGCGGCTTTCTGCTGGAGCTCGCAGATCGTGAAAGCCTTGGTGCACGGGCCAGTCAGATCGCAACATCCATCGCCGTCAACGCGCCGCTATCGGTCCGGGCGTCAAAACTCGCGATTGCCGCCACGCTCGGCGGCGATACGCAACTGGCCAAGGTCGCACAGACCGCGGGTGACGTCACGTTTGAAAGCGCCGACTACGCGGAGGGCCGTGCCGCATTTAAAGAGAAGCGGACGCCGGAGTTTCACGGAAGCTGAAGCCTATCCCTGACTTGAATAAAGACCCATGCTCCACGGCATCCACCAGAACCAGAGCGAAGGCGCAGAGCAACTCGCCGGCGACAACGTAAAGTCACCTCCACCGACAGCAACCTCGGCGAGCGCGAGTTTGAGTTCATTGATGCGCTTGTCGCCGACCTGCAGCACTAGCCGCTGATCTTCGAACTGGAGAACCAGGTCATCAAATGCCGGATTGTAAGCGAGCCGAAGAGTTTCAATTGACTCTCGCTTCGCCATCCCCATGCCCGGAACGGACTGGATCTCGGCTGGTGGTGTTTCCAGCCTAACCGTCCGTTGGCTCACATCGCCGGCGACGCGCATGGCCTGCAGCAATTCCGAGAGAGAGGCGCAGGCTTGCGGATCTGCAGTGAAATGCCAGCCAGCATGCCGGGCCCGTGCCGAATCGTACCGCCACAAGTACGCGTGCCCCTGCTGACGCCAATCTCGCCAATTCATTCAGCCTCCGCTCAACTGCTGTAGCGGCCTGGATTGCTCGTTGAACAGCACGGCAGCCCCCGAGCAAGACCAACTCTCTAGATCTGGAGGTAACAGCCTGGCAGCCGCGCACAACAAAAAAGCGGGGCAATACCCCGCTTCCTCGTCCGCTCGTTCTGCCGCCAGTACATCCGTGGTCGACTGTTCGAACGACTGCCATCTAGCATCGCAATGCGACGCCTCGATGACAACCTGCCGCCATCCTGGCCCGTCATGGTTAACAAATCGTCACCGCAACGAAAAATGGCCACCAGGTGGTGGCCATTTCACTGATCTTTCAGCCTGACGCGTCTAGTTCAGCGCGTCCTTCAAGCCCTTGCCAGCCGAGAATTTCGGCCTCACCCGCGCCGGAACGTTCACGATCTCCTTGGTGATGGGGTTGCGGCCAGTTGATGCTTCCTTTTTGGAAGCAGTGAAATTTCCAAACCCGACAAGACGGACATCCCCGCCTTTCTTCAATTCACTGGTGATGGTGCTAAATACAGCATCAACCGCGCCCTGGGCCTGAATCTTCGACAGGCCAGCAGCCTCGGCAACGGCAGCAATCAATTCGTTCTTGTTCATTGGGTATCCTCTCCGATTATCGTCTTTTTGCGACTCAACTGAATGGAGCCGGATAATATTCCGCAGTCCGGTCCAGACAACCAGAAACGCACGAAACCCGGGAAATCCCCGGGTTTCGCACCTGTTTTAACACTTGGCCTGTGTCGGCGTTCAGTGCGCAACCTGCTTGGAAGCGTCATCGTCAACTGCATCGCGCCGTGCGGGCTGGTCAACGGGCTCGGTCCACTCGATCGGCTCTGGCATCCGCACCAGCGCATGGCCCAACACCTCGCCAACACGGCTGACCGGGATGATCTCCAGGCCCGTCTTCACGTTCTCT
>CAYZQP010000053.1:16503-16739 GCA_964480545.1 uncultured Mesorhizobium sp.
CCTCAGGGATCAGCACCGTCTTGATGCCGCCGCGCAAAGCGGCCAGCAGCTTTTCCTTGAGGCCGCCGATGGGCAGCACCCTGCCCCGCAGCGTGATCTCGCCGGTCATGGCGACATCCTTGCGCACCGGAATGCCGGTCAGCACCGAGACGATTGCGGTTGCCATCGCCGTACCGGCAGACGGGCCATCCTTTGGCGTCGCACCTTCCGGCACGTGCACGTGGATGTCGCGCTTG
>CAYZQP010000054.1:0-3507 GCA_964480545.1 uncultured Mesorhizobium sp.
CATCGAGGACGTGCACCGCGCGGGCGGCAATAGCGCTCGCTCTCCGCCAGCACGGCCAAAGCCGCCGCCTTCGAGCGCCTGACGGCCGAGGCCGTCTCCCATGCGGATGCGATCCGCGCCGGGGCGGAAGCGATCTCGGCGCTGGATGTGGCGGCGGCTTTGGCCGTGCTGGCGGAGAGCGAGCGCTATTGCCGCCCGCGCGTCGATGACAGCCTGGCCTTCGAGATCAAGGGTGGCCGGCATCCTGTCGTCGAGCAAGCGCTGCGCCGCTCCGCCGAACAGCCCTTTGTCGCCAATGACTGTACGCTCTCGCCGGACGGCAACGACAAGTACGGTGCGATCTGGCTGCTGACAGGCCCGAACATGGGCGGTAAGTCGACCTTCCTGCGCCAGAATGCGCTGATCGCTGTGCTGGCGCAGATGGGCTCTTACGTGCCCGCCGACAGCGCACATATCGGCGCGGTGGACCGGCTCTTCTCTCGTGTCGGCGCGTCGGATGATCTGGCGCGCGGCCGCTCGACCTTCATGGTCGAAATGGTCGAGACCGCGACGATCCTCAATCAGGCCGGCGAACGCGCGCTGGTGATCCTCGACGAGATCGGGCGCGGCACCGCGACCTTTGACGGCCTGTCGATTGCCTGGGCAGCGCTTGAATATCTGCACGAGAAGAACCATTGCCGGGCAATCTTCGCCACGCACTTTCACGAGATGACGGCGCTGTCGGCCAAGCTGGCGCGCCTGCACAACGCGACGATGCGGGTGAAGGAGTGGGAAGGCGACGTGATCTTTCTGCACGAGGTGGCGATGGGTGCTGCCGACCGCTCCTATGGCGTGCAGGTGGCGCGTCTCGCTGGCCTGCCTGAGGCCGTCGTCCAGCGGGCGAAGGACGTGCTGCATCAGCTGGAGGAAGGCGAGGTCGCCGGCAAGGCCGACCGCATGCTGGACGACCTGCCGCTATTCTCCGTCGCGGCGAAAAGGGAGCCAGCACCCGCGGCCGCAAAGAAGGATGACCGGCTCGGCGAAGCGCTTGGTGCGATCAATCCGGATGAACTGACCCCGCGCGAGGCGCTTGATGCGCTCTACCGGCTAAAGGGACTGCTCGGATCGAAATAGCTCAGGCGAACGGTACTGCAGCGGTGCCTGGCGGAAGTTTTGCTTCGTGATCGGGCTCAACATGTATGGTGATGCGCACCGAAGGAATGTCGGCTTTCAGCGCCTCCTCGATGCGGTCGCAGATCGCATGGCTTTCGCGCACCGGCATGCCTCCGTCGACGATCAGATGAAACTCGATGAAAGTGGCACGCCCGGCGATGCGCGTCTTCAGGTCATGCACCTCCATCGCACCGGCAGAGTTGGCAGAGATGATGTCCCGGATACGCATCGCCTCGGCGGGCTCCACCGCCTTGTCCATCAGCCCGCTGAGTGAGCCGGTAATGACATGCCAGCCCTGATACAAAATGTTCAGCGCAACGATCACCGCCAGCGCGGAATCGAGCCAGAGCCAGCCCGTCAGAATTGCGCCAACAAGC
The DNA here is from genome assembly GCA_964480545.1 of uncultured Mesorhizobium sp. Taxonomy (GTDB): domain Bacteria; phylum Pseudomonadota; class Alphaproteobacteria; order Rhizobiales; family Rhizobiaceae; genus Mesorhizobium_G. Next base: position 1,530 of record CAYZQP010000054.1, read on the forward strand.
CCGATCAACACACCAATCGAGGTGTAGACATCGGTCATGATGTGATGGCCGTCGGCCACCAGTGCAGGCGAACGCGCGCTGCGCCCGGCGCGGATCAGCACCATCGCCCAGAACGCGTTGATGATCGACGCGCCGGCATTCACGCCCATGCCGAGCCAGGATGAGTCGTCGAGCTGCGATGGCTCGCCCCAGCTCTGCCAGACCTTGAAGATGATCAGGAAGGCGGCAACGCAGATCAGCACACCCTCAACGACGGCCGAAAAGTACTCGGCCTTGTGGTGCCCGTGCTGGTGGTCGTCGTCGGCGGGCATATGACTGACACGGATCGCCCACAGCGCAACGCAGGAGGCCACAACATTGACGATAGATTCCAGTGCATCCGAATAGAGCGCGACCGAGCCGGTCAACCACCATGCGACAACTTTCAGGCAGAGCACGCCGAGCGCCACGACAATCGACAGCGCCGCGAGCTGTGCAACGCGGGCTTTGCTCCCTCCCCCTTGAGGGGAGGGTGGTTCGTGTAGCGAACCGGGTGGGGTTGTCTCAGTCAGGCTCGGCATCAGATTGCACCTGTTCCACGTAAAATGGGGTCGAGATGTCGCCGTCGACCCCACCCGACTCACCCTCCCCTCAAGGGGGGAGGGACCTCAAGCTGCCTTCACCTTCGCCCTGCGCGGTAGATGCGCCACGATGTTCTCGATCATCCGCATGCCGGCGTTCTGGCCGAGCGTCATGATCGATTCCGGATGGAACTGCACGGCAGCGATCGGCTCCTTTGAATGTTCGAATGCCATGATGATCCCATCCTCGGTTTCGGCCGTGACTTCGAAGCCTGGCGGCAGGCGCACAGGATCGGCGAAGATCGAGTGATAGCGGCCTACTGTGACTTCCTTCGGAAGGCCGGAGAAAATAATCCCGGGTTTCGACACTGCGATACGCGACGGCTTGCCGTGCATCGGAATGTGTAACTGACGCAGTTCGCCGCCATAGGCTTCTGCCAGGGCCTGCAATCCGAGACAAACGCCAAAGATCGGCAGGTCGCGCTTGCGCGCCTTCTTGATCGTCGCCGCGCAGTCAAAATCAGTGGGCGAGCCCGGACCGGGCGACAGCACGACAAGATCGGGCTGCAAGCGGTCGAAGATCTCCTCCGGCACCGGCGTGCGCACGGTCGAGACCGTTGCACCGGTCTGGCGGAAATAGTTCGCCAACGTGTGCACGAAGCTGTCCTCGTGGTCGACGAGCAGTATCTTCACGCCATCGCCAACCTTGGTTGTCTGGCGCTCTGCGGCTGCGGCATTGCCAAGCCTGGCCTCACGGATCGCGGTGATCATCGCCGAAGCCTTCAGCTCGGTTTCGGCCTCTTCCTCCTCCGGCACAGAGTCAAACAGCAGCGTCGCGCCGGCGCGCACCTCGGCAATCCCATCCTTGATGCGGATGGTGCGCAGTGTCAGGCCGGTGTTCATATCGCCGTTGAAATTCACCATGCCGATGGCACCGCCATACCAGGCGCGGGGGCTCTTCTCGTGCTTTTCGATGAAGCGCATGGCCCAGAGCTTTGGCGCGCCGGTCACCGTCACGGCCCAGGCATGCGAAAGGAACGCGTCGAACGCATCCATGCCCTCGCGCAAGCGGCCCTCGATATGGTCAACCGTGTGGATCAGACGCGAGTACATTTCGATCTGGCGGCGGCCGATGACCCGCACCGAGCCCGGTTCGCAGACGCGGCTCTTGTCGTTGCGGTCAACGTCGGAGCACATGGTGAGCTCTGACTCATCTTTCTTGGAGTTGAGCAGCTTCAGGATTTGCTCGGAGTCCGAAATCGCATCGTCGCCGCGTTTGATCGTGCCTGAAATCGGACATGTCTCGACACGGCGGCCGCTGACCCGCACGAACATTTCCGGTGATGCGCCGATCAGATATTCGTTCTCGCCAAGGTTGATGAAGAACGAATACGGCGACGGGTTGATGCTCTTCAGCT
>CAYZQP010000054.1:3517-12203 GCA_964480545.1 uncultured Mesorhizobium sp.
GCCCGGATCGAAGTCTGCCGACGATAGGCCGTCTGCGGCGGCCGCGGCGACCATGAGCCCGGCGAATATTCCAAGCTGGTGCGCTCGGCGATGGAGAGCTTCCGCCGCGGCGGGATACGGTCAGCCGTCCTGAATGGCTCCTCAACACGATCGCGCGGCAGGCCCTCTGTCGAGTCGCCGGCCATCGCGAAGTCATAGCGATCGACCCAGGCCTTGGTGGAGTAGTGATCAACAACCAGAATTTCGTCTGGCAGGAACAGCACGAGGTCGCGCTGGCTGTCGGGGCGCGCGAGCTTCAGCACGACCGGATCGAACTGGAAGGCGAGGTCGTAGCCGAAAGCACCATAGAGGCCGAGGCTGGAATCTTCCGAACTCTTGAACAGAGCCAGGATCGCCCGCAGTACGGTGAAGACTGAAGGCACCCGCGAGCGCTCCTCTTCGGTGAAGACGCGGCCAGGTTCGGCAATATCAAGCCGCAGCAGATCGGTCCCGCGTTTTGCCACCGTGACATGGGTCAGCCCTGAAACGGCGCGCTCGACCATAACCAGCAGTTTGCGACCGCGATCATTGAGCGCCTCGACCCGCATCACGCGCCCCTGCGCCGAGATCACCAGAGGCGGGTCAATGATTGCGGTGTCCCAACGCGTGTAGCGACCAGGATATTCGTAGTTGGAGGAAAACACCGCGCCCCGGCGGCTGTTCAGCCCATCCAGATAGGCGTCGATTGCGCCTTCATAGGGTGCATCATGACGTTGCCGGGTGACGGTTACACCACCGCCGGTGACGTATCGTTCGGCACCATTCTCCAGCACTTCCAGACTCATTGCCTTCTCCTTGGGATCAAAGCCCGGAGCGCCAAACAACAAAAAGGCCGCCCGGACATTCCGTTGCGGCCAAACTATTTCTCACGCGCACGCGTTCGCACAGGCCGCTGTCAGCAGGCCCACCACCACGCATTTGCGATTGACTTGATCTTCATGCGCGAAGTCATAGCTGCGAATGCGTTGTCGCGCAATATCATATGGCGGACCTTCGGCCATACACTTTCCGGTGGTTTGGCCGGTGGGTAGAGATGCCTCTCATCCCGGTCGCTTCGTTGCGCCTCACATGCAGCCGCGCCGCAATGCCGAAAGCAACCAGCACCACCGCCAGCCAGGTTCCGATAATCCACAGGCCCGGCACGATATCATTCAACTCGCGCATCATGCCGAGCAAAGCGGCAAAGGCCCACCCGGTTGCCGAAACTGCGGCTGCTGCCAGGGCCGGCGCGGCTTCACGCAACGGCGCGCCGCCGAGCAAAGGGAAACCCAGTCGTCTGCCGAAGCGCGGCGAGACGAATGCGTGGATCACCAGGCCGTTCAAGGTCAGCAACACCACGATCACAAGCTTGGCCCACAGCTTGGGGTTATCGAGCTTGCTCGGGTCGCTGAGGTAGTAGAGCGCCAGAAATCCAATGCCGCTCGCCCACAGGAGCGCCAGTCCGATGGCCGCCAGTTTCTCCCCATGCGCCACTGTGTCGATGGTCGACGGCGTGATCGGCCGATCATAGAGGTGGCGAAGCAGGTAGAAGTCGAGGAACAGGGCCGCGCCGAAACCGAGAGCCAGGCCGAGCACGTGGACGATAAGCAACATTGTCCGCCACGGAATCTCGAACCCGATCGCAGGTGCTATCGCTGCAATCACTTCCCGCGATGGCGCAGGCGCGGCGTCGGCTACATTTGGCAGTGCCAGCATGGCGATAAAAGCGGCAGCGCCGCCAACCAGCAGAAGCGCCACAAGGGCAAGTTGAGAGGTTTTGATGCTGGCCGTGGGCATACTCAGGTGACACTCGCGGCAAGACAATCATTCCGGGACAGGTTCGGCCGCATATCGCCAGTCCGGAAATCACAGCGTCCCGATTTGCTACGTTTCCGCCCGGATCGCTTTGAGTTGATCCTGCCAAGCAAGATGCGAGCCAGTTCTTCTGCAAGCCTTGCCCAACCGGATTAAGTCTTGGCTAACCATGACCTGATATCACGATGCTGCGAGGCACGAGTATCATGTCTGTATTGAGTCAGTTCGCCCATCAGTATGGCAGGCCCTATGTCCGGGCACTGCTCGGCTATTCGATCATCACCAACCTGATGATACTGGCCCCGTCGTTCCACATGCTCCAGGTCTACGACCGGGTGCTGGCCTCTGGCTCGGGCGCGACGCTGTTCTATATTACATTGATCGTCCTGTTCGCGCTGATCGTCTATGCGGTTGCTGAATCTGCCCGCCAGAAGATCGCCAACCGACTCGCCGCGCAGTATTCTGTTGATGTTGCGCAAAAAATGTTCGCGCAGCTGGCGCAGCAGCCGCAGGGGTCACCGGTAACGGGCCGCGCGCTGCGCGATTACGGCACCGTGAAGCAGTTTCTTGCTTCCAAAACGCTGGTTGCTCTGTTTGACCTGCCATTCATCCCGCTGTTCCTGCTGTTGCTCTATTTTGTTCACCCGACCGTCGCGCTGCTCACCGTGATCGGCATCGGGGTGATGTGCTTCATCGGTTATCTCAATCACAAGGCCACCGAAGCGCCACGCGCTGACGCACGGAAAGCTGAAGCCGACGCGACAGGTTTCGCGCAGAGTTCCTTCTCGCGCGGAGAGGATGTGCGCTCGCTCGGCATGTTGCCGAACCTGATCTCCATCTGGGGCGTGAAATCATCCAATGCGCTGGTCGCGGCCGAACAATCGGCCGGAGCATCTGCGGGCTATTACGCGTTGGGCAAGGCGTTCCGTCAGATGCTGCAAGTGCTGCTGATGGCGTGGGGTGCCTGGCTGGTGCTGGCAGGAAACATGTCCGGCGGCATGATTTTCCTCTGCACCATGATCTCCGGCAAGGCGCTGGGGCCAATCGAGCAACTGATCGGCGGTTGGGAAAGCCTCGCCAAGGCGAAGGACTCGTATCTGGCTGTTGAGGATCTGACGGGCTCGGACAAGAGCATTTCGAAGCGCCCGCCGCTGCCGGATGTGCCGGCTCACCTTTCCGTCGACAAGCTTTTACTAACCGCTGACGGCAAGCTGGACGGTCATGCTGTCGTCAAGGGCGTCAGCTTCGAGATCCGCCCAGGCGAGATGGTCATGATCGTCGGGGCGACCGGTGTAGGCAAATCGGCGCTGGCCCGTCTTGTTGCTGGCGCAGTGACGCCAACAGCTGGAGAGGTTCGGCTTGGCGGCGCGCCGCGCGACCGTTGGTCTGCCGAGCAGTGGGGCAGGTCTCTCGGCTACGCCAGCGATGACGCCTCATTCTTCCCCGGTTCGGTTGCGGCAAATATTGCCCGTTTCGAGAAGATTTCAGACCTTTCCGGCGTCTACGAGGCAACCAGGCGCACCGGCGTGCACGAGATGATCCTGCGTTTGCCGCAGGGCTACCAGACCAATCTCGGCGATGGCTCGGTGACGCTCTCCTCTGGCCAGCGCCAGATGATTGCGCTTGCGCGTGCGTTCTACGGCAATCCCAAACTGTTCGTGCTCGACCAGCCAAACGCCGTGCTGGACCAGGCGGGCGAGTCTGCCCTGGTCAACGGGCTGATGGAGGCAAAAAAGCGAGGCGCGGCAATTCTTGTTGTGTCAAAGCCGAACGCTTTGCTCAACGTCACCGACCGGGCCTTTGTCATGCAGGGTGGCGCGCTGGAGACGCTCCATATCCAGCGTGAGCCAGCACCTCAGCCGCAACCGGCTGCCCCGCCTCAGCCTCACCCGCAGCCGCCTGCGAATGCACCGCGTCTGGCCGATATGGCCGCACGTATGGCGCAGCCATTGGGGGATAGTGAGGGGCAAGTTGGCGGTCAGTTCGGAGGTCAGAGATGAGCAAGACCCCGACAGGCGAAGAGGAATGGTCGTCCGACGTCTCCACTGGCGTCGGCGATATAATGGGTCGCGGCGGCAAGCTCGCATTGCTTGCGATCGGCGTATTTGCTGCCTGGGCCGCGCTCATGCCGTTGAGTTCCGCAGTTGTCGCCCCGGCAACGCTGGTCGCCAAGGGTGAGAACAAGGTGCTGCAACATCGCACCGGTGGCGTTGTGCGCGAAATCCTGGCCATCGAAGGTGATCTCGTGAAGGCTGGTGAGAGTATTGCTGTGCTCAGCCCCGAGGTTGATCGGGCGCAGCTGAGCCGGTTGAAGGCCCAATATAGTCGCGCCATGGCGCAGAAGGCCCGTCTGGACGCCGAGAAACGCCTCTCGGGTGAGTACCGGGAGCCGGAGCCAACTGTGCTGCGTGGTGGCATGTCGCCTGGCATTGATGGCGACGCTGTCACGTCAAGTTTTGAGCTGGAGTCAGACGCACCGCTGGTCGACCCGGCAATCGGCGACGAGCAGTTCCGCGAGTTCCGCAAGGGCCGCGCCGCCATGAGCGCCGAGATACAGGCATTGACCGAGCGCGCGCAGGCCATGGCCGTGCAGCAGCGCGGTCTGGCTGACCGGCAGTCGCGCATCCAGGGACAGGTGCGCCTCCTGTCAACGCAGCGCGCAGCACTTGCCGAGCTTGTTGCGGCGGATCACATCTCGAAGCAGCAGCTTTGGGATATGGAAGCCCGTCTCCTCGAGCGCCAGGGAGAGATGGATCAGGTTCGCTCCCAGCACGATGCCCTGAGCAACAGCATTGCGGAAACCGAGGCGCAGATTGCCCAGGCGCGCGCTGTCGACGAGCGCAAGACGTCCGAAGCGATGACGCAGGTGCTGACGGAAATCGCGGAGCTTGGTGACCAGATGCGGGCTGCGGAAACCGGGCTGGCCGACACGATTGTGCGCGCTCCGGTAACCGGTACGCTGGTTCATTCCAGGCTCACCACCATCGGAGGTGTCATTCCGCCCGGCGAGACTTTTGGTCAGATCGTGCCCGAGGACGCGCAGCTGCTGGTGCAGGGTAGGGTGGGGCAACACGATATCGCGGAGGTCCATGTCGGCCTGAAGGCCAAGGTCATGCTGACCGCGCTGAACGCGCGCATCTACGACCATCTCCCGGCAAAGGTGACCTATGTTGCCGCCGACGCGACCACGGACCAGCGCACCGGCGAACAATACTTTGAAGTGCGCGCCGAACTTGAGAGCGTACCGGAAGAGCTCAAGACTGTGCTCACGCCAGGCATGGGTGGACAGGTTCAGATCACCGGGCCGTCGCGCACCTTCCTCGGCTACCTCATGCGACCGATCGACGACAGCTTCTCTCGCGCGTTCAAGGAGCAACGCTGATGCGGCGCCTGACCGTTGCGGTGCTGGCGGGACTCGCGAGCGTATGGCTCGCGGGAACGGCGATGGCTGGAAGTTTTGCCGAGGTTCCTCTGCCGCGAAAGGCGGAAAAGACCTCGGTGGTAAGCAAGGGAGTCGCGCCTGCGCCGGTCCGGAAAGCGCCCAGGTCTGCTCCTGCAGTGTCAGGCAATTCAGTTTCGACGCCTGCTGCGCTCAAGCCGGAGAGCAGTCGAACATCCCCAAAACTCAAGAAGGGCCATAATGGCGTCAGGCTCGCCGTGCCTGTGAAGCCGGCGCCTCCCGCCCCCGCTCCCGCTCCGGCACCTGAACCAAAAGCGGCGGCGGCACCGCTGCGCCAGAGCGTTGCCGAGCCGGTCACCACAGTTACGAGGCCTGCGCCGCAGGTGGTGAAGCCTGCAGTCGAGACCAAAGCGGTTGAGACCGCATCCGAACCGCAGAAGCTGCCCCCGCCGGCGGTTCCGCAGCCAAAGTCCGCAGTCAGGCCAGCGGCGGATGATCCGCTGCGCGGCACGCTGCCTGAGCGGGAACAGCCGGCAACGCCTGGCGTGGCCGACGAACCGCTGCGCGGTGCGCTCTCATCTGCGCGTCGCGACCAGATTACACCTGATGGCACCGATCCGACTGCAACGGGTAGCCTCAGCCCGTTACGGGGCGCCATCGCGGCGCAGCAAACCGTCGAAGGTCTGATTGGCGCGGTAGAATCCGCCCTGAACTCGAGTATATCGTTGCGCGCATCACTCGCGGACGAGCAGGGCGCCAAATACGGCATCTGGCGTGAGATGGCGGCGTTTACCCCCACCATTACAGGAACGCTGGAACAAAACTGGACAGGCGGCAACGGCAACCGCTCGGACGGCGAGATGGCGTTTGGCGGGCTACAGATGACGATGCCGATCTTCACCAGCGGTCAGCGATTGTTCAGCGTGCAGGCAGCAGGCAGTATTGCGCGGGCGGCGCATTTCCGCACGGCCTCCGTGCGCGATGGTGTCGTGTTGCAGATGGCCGAGGCCTACATGCAGCAGATCTATGCGGTGCGGGCGCTGGACGCGCTTGGCCGCAACGAGACGATGATGCAGCGCCTGCTTTCCTCCATCCAGGCACAACACCGCGCCGGTTTTGCCAGCGGTGCTGATGTCGCCGAGGTCAGCGCCGAGCTCGATGCTGTACGCCAGCAGATCGCCGAACTGAACGTAATGCGCCGGAAGGCACGGGACAAAGCCAACAGCCTGGCCGGACGGCAGGTGGCTGTGCGCCTGGTGTTCCCGAAACTCGACGCTGCGCTTGCCATCGGCCAGCATGCCCTGCGGGCGTCGGCGATGCGCCGAAATCCCAACGTTCTGGTGGCGCAGAACAACGCTGAGGCGTCAAAGCACTCAAGCCGTGCCGCTGTCAGCCGATACCTCCCGCAAGTCGGGCTGAATGCCAGTTATCGTCAGGTTCTTGGCGATATCACCGATGGTGGTGACCGCGACCGCTGGAGTGTGGGCGTGAAGATGACGGTGCCACTGGTCGATTTGACCACTGTGGCAAGCATTGGCGAGTCGAGACAACGCGCGGCCGCCGACCGGTACCGCGCGCAGGACGCGGGCCGTCAGATTGGCGAGCAGCTCGACGCATTATGGTCCGAGCGGGATGGCATCCTCGAGCGCGAGAAGCTGGCGCGGAGCCGCGTGGCAAACCTCCGAAAAGTCGCCGAGGCTGGTGACGCCAAATTCCGGAAAGGACTGATTGGTCTCGACTCGCTGCTCGACAGCCAGCGCCGTCTGGTCTCGACCGAAGTGGAGGCAGCCCAGCTCGACGTTCAGGCTGCTTTGACAGACGTGCAGATCCTGATCACGGCAGGCACCTTCTCGCCTCGTCTGTTGGCCGAATAGTCGCGAATTTTTTATAACGAGATCAATCGGATAGGTGAGATCACGAGGTTCGCGCCTTGAACCGCCTTACTCTCTTTACCATGTCCAGTGGAGCAGCAGCCTGTGCTGCCTCTAACCTTGGGGTATTGAGACGATGAACACGACTGCATTGATCCGCCCGGCCTGGACGCCGGCGACCATTGCTCTGATGGTTATCGGCTTCGTGGTGTTCTGGCCGCTCGGCCTTGCCATGCTGGCCTACATCATCTGGGGCGACCGGCTGGACGCTTTCAAGCGCGATGCCAACCGCATGACGGACGGTGCCTTCAACGCCTTCCGCAAAACCTCCTTCTCCGCCTCGAAGACCGGCAATGTCGCGTTTGACGACTGGCGCCAGAAGGAACTCGACCGCCTCGCCAGCGAGCGCCTGAAGCTCGACGAGATGTACGAGGAGTTTGATGCCTATGCGCGCGAACTGCGCCGCGCAAAGGATCAGGAAGAGTTCGACCGCTTCATGGCGCACCGCGCCAAGCCGGTCGCAGTCAAGAAAGGCAAGGGCGCAACCCTGCTCGACGACTGATCCAGTTACTATGAGCTCGATGTGAGCGGCGCCGGGCAACCGGCGCCGTTTTTGTATGTGGCATTCACCAGTGCGGCGGCTTGGTAACCTCATGGCCGGGCGATGTCTGCTCTTCCAGTGTCAGGAAGCGATCGGTCAGCGCACTCAGCTTGCGCTCCATTTTCTCGATCACCTGCCACTGTTCGGCGATCTGTCCGGACAGCTCTTCGATAGTCTTTTCCTGCTCGGCGGCGCGGATTTCCAGGGTCGTCAGGCGATCGGCAGGCATAGACATCGGGGGACTCGCGATTCATTTTGCACTGCGGAAATTGACAAGCGCACGGGGAATTGTCGAGAGTAGGCGACAGCGGGCTTGGGAACTGTCCGCATCTCCGGCGAACTTCGCAACAGACGATGGCGCGGACAGGTGAAATGGGGTGCGTGCATGGCCGATCTGGCAATCGAGCTGAAGGGCATCAACAAGAGCTTTGGGCCTGTTCACGCCAATCGCGACATCAACCTGGAAATTCCCAAGGGCACAATTCACGGCATTATCGGCGAAAACGGTGCCGGCAAATCGACACTGATGTCGATCCTCTACGGCTTCTATCAGGCCGATTCCGGCACGATTAAAGTCAATGGCCAGCCGGCCAGCATCAAGACGCCGAATGACGCCATCGCTGCCGGCATCGGCATGGTGCACCAGCACTTCATGCTGGTCGAAAACTTCTCCGTGCTGGAGAACATCATCCTGGGCGCTGAGGGCGAGGCGCTGCTCAACTCGTCCATCGCCAAGGCGCGCTCCGAGCTGCTGCGCCTGGAGAAAGAGTATGATCTCAAGGTCAATCCGGATGAGCTGATCGAGGATCTACCCGTCGGCATCCAGCAGCGCGTTGAAATTCTCAAAGCGCTTTATCGCGGTGCGGAAATCCTGATCCTGGATGAGCCGACGGGCGTGCTGACCCCGGCGGAGGCCGATCACCTGTTCCGCATTCTCGGGCAGTTGCGCGACCAGGGCAAAACCGTCGTCATCATCACGCA
>CAYZQP010000054.1:12213-16685 GCA_964480545.1 uncultured Mesorhizobium sp.
GCATCACCGAGACATTGTCGGTGATGCGGCAGGGCACAATGGTCGCCAGCCGCAAGACATCAGAGACAAACGTGGCCGAGCTGGCGGAGCTGATGGTCGGCCGCCGCGTGCTGCTGCGCGTCGAGAAAGGCCCAGCCAACCCGGGCGAAGTCAGGCTCTCCGTGCGCAACCTGAGCGTCAAGGATTCGCGCAAGGTGACGATGGTGGATGACGTCTCCTTCGATGTCCGGGGCGGCGAGATTGTCGGCATTGCCGGCGTCGCGGGCAATGGCCAGTCGGAACTGCTGGAGACGATTGCCGGCATGCGCAAGGCAGTGTCCGGCGAGATCACGCTGGACGGCCGCGCCATCGACGTGACCGGCGAGGCGAGCCCGGCTGATCTGCGCGAACGCGGGCTGGCGCATGTGCCGGAGGATCGCCATCACGTCGGTCTGGTACTGGCGTTCGAGGAGTATGAAAACTCGATCCTCGGCTATCACAACGACCCCGACTATTCGAAGGGCTTGCTGCTGGACCTCGATGCCATCAAGGCCGACGCGCTGGCCAAGATCGAGGCCTATGATGTGCGCCCGCCCAACCCGCGTTTGAAGACGGCTAATTTCTCTGGCGGCAACCAGCAGAAGGTCGTGCTGGCGCGTGAGATCGAACAGGATCCCGGCGTCCTGATCGTCGGTCAGCCGACGCGCGGCGTCGATGTCGGCGCCATTGAGTTCATCCACAAGCGCCTCATTGCCATGCGCGACGCTGGCAAGGCTGTGCTGGTCGTCTCGGTCGAACTTGATGAAATCCGCTCGCTGTCCGATCGCATCCTGGTGATGTTTGCTGGCAAGGTGGTTGGCGAGCGCGGCCCCGACGCCACCGAGGGTGAGCTTGGCCTGCTGATGGCCGGGGTAGTCGATCAGAAGGAGGCGGCGGAATGAGCTCACCTTTCGCAAAACTCCCGCGCTGGGCTGATTACGGCCTGATCCCGGTGATCAACCTGCTCGTTGCGTTCATCGTTGCTGGCCTTGTCGTGCTGCTGGTCGGCGAAAATCCGTTCCAGGCTGCGTGGGCGATGGTGCAGGGTGCGTTCGGCTCGGCACGAAACATCGCCTATACGCTCTATTTCGCGACCTTCTTCATCTTTACCGGGCTGGCCGTCGCCGTGGCGCTGCATGCCGGTCTGTTCAACATCGGCGGTGAGGGGCAGGCCTTTGTCGGCGGGCTCGGCATTGCCATCGTGGCACTGGCGCTCGACCGCGTCGTGCCCTGGTATATCACCTTCCCCATCGCGATTCTGGCCGCTGCGGCGTTTGGCGCAGCCTGGGCGTTCCTGCCCGCCTATCTACAGGCCTATCGTGGGTCGCACATCGTCATCACCACGATCATGTTCAACTACATTGCCGGCTCGCTGATGGTCTACATGCTGACCGGCCCGCTGAAGCCGCTGGGCTCAATGGCCCCGCAGACGCGGCCATTTGATGTGGGCGCGCAACTGCCCAAGCTGAACTGGGTGTTCAACATGCTTGGCGCGAATGTGCGCTCGTCGCCGCTGAACATCACCTTTCTCCTCGCTTTGGTGATGGCGTTTCTGGTCTGGGTGCTGATCTGGCGCACCCGGTTTGGTTATGAAATGCGCACGCTGGGTCACACGCCCAAGGCCGCGAAATATGCGGGCATGAAGGAGAAGCGCATCGTCATCATCACCATGATGATCTCCGGTGCGCTGGCCGGCATGATGGCACTGAACCCGACCATGGGCGACCAGTACAATGTCTCGCTCGACTTCGTCGCGGGTGCCGGCTTCGTCGGCATTGCGGTGGCGCTAATGGGGCGAGGTCATCCTCTGGGCATCGTGCTGGCGGCAATCCTGTTTGGCGCGCTCTATCAGGGTGGCACCGAACTGTCCTTCCAGATGCCTGATATCACGCGCGACATGATCGTGATCATCCAGGGTCTGGTGATCCTCTTTGCCGGGGCGCTGGAGCACATGTTCCGGCCCTACATCCAGACGCTCTTTGCCAGCCTCAGTCCGAAATCGGTCGGCCTTCCCGCAGCCAAGGGAGGTGCGTGATGGATTTCAACACGATCATCCAGGTCCTGCAGTCGACCATCAGCCTGTCGGTGCCGCTGCTGCTGGCCTGTCTGGCTGGCCTCTATTCCGAGCGCGCCGGCGTTTTCGACATCGGCCTCGAGGGCAAGATGCTGGCCGGCGCTTTCGCGGGTGCTGCGACCGCTGCCGTTACCGGCTCGGCCTGGCTCGGCCTGCTCGGCGGCATCCTCGTTGCAGTGTTCATGGCGCTGATCCACGGCTTTGCCTCGATCACCCATCGTGGCAACCAGATCGTCTCGGGCGTCGCCATCAACTTCATCGCGGCGGGCACCACGATCATCCTGGGGCAAGCCTGGTTCAAGCAGGGCGGGCGCACGCCGGCACTGACACCGGACGAACGCTTCGGCGCGATCACGCTGCCCTTTGCGGATGCGCTACGTGGCGTGCCGATCATCGGGCCGATCTATGCCAATCTGATCTCCGGCCAGTCGCTGCTGACCTACATCGCGTTCGCCATGGTGCCTGTGACCTGGTGGGTGCTCTATCGCACCCGCTTCGGCCTGCGTCTGCGCGCCGTCGGTGAAAACCCGGCAGCCGTGGATACTGCGGGCATCTCGGTGACTTGGCTCAGATATCGCGCGGTGATCTGCACGGGCATCCTGTGCGGCATTGCCGGCTGTTATCTGTCGATGTCGCAGAATGCCGGCTTCGTGAAGGACATGACGGCGGGCAAGGGCTTCATCGCGCTGGCAGCACTGATCTTCGCCAAGTGGAAGCCGGTGCCAGCCATGTTTGCCTGCCTGCTGTTCGGCTTCCTTGAGGCCGCCGGCATCCGCTGGCAGAGCCAGCTCTCGGCCGTCGTGCCGGTGCAGCTGATCCAGGCGCTGCCCTATATCCTCACCGTCGTGCTTCTGGCCGGCTTTATCGGCAAGGCCATTCCGCCCAAGGCTGGCGGCGTGCCGTATACCAAGGAGCGCTAGGGCATGAGCAGCCACGACTTGTTTGAAACGGCCACCGCCGCAATGGCGAAGGCCTATGCGCCTTACTCGAAATTCCCGGTTGGGGCTGCCATACGCACCACAGACGGACGCGTCTTCTCCGGCTGCAATATCGAGGTCGCGTCTTATCCCGAGGGTTGGTGCGCGGAGACGACCGCGCTTGGCCACTACATCATGGGCGGCGGCGGCAAGATCGCCGAGATTGCCGTGGTGGCGGAGCGCATGGCCAAGGTCACGCCCTGCGGCGGCTGCCGTCAGCGCCTGGCCGAGTTCTCCGACGCGGCGACCAAGCTCCACCTTTGTGATGAGACCGGCATCGTTGAAACGGTGACAATGGGCGAGATCCTGCCTTACGGTTTTCGCGGTGATATTCTGAAGTAGCACCTGCCTGCCAGGCCTGGACCAGTCAACTCGCGAGTGCGCTGACGGAGCCGGCAGTCATCGTGCTGACTGACAAAAGCGCATTGGAATATCGCTGATCGCCCGTCACCTCACGTCCGATCCAGTCCGGCATCAGCGCCGCCGGGACTTCGTCCCGCGTCTCGAGTTCGGCCACGACCAGCCCATCGAGTGCTGCGGTAAACTCGTCGACCTCATAGAGATAGCCGTCATGGCGGACATGATGGCGAGTTTTCTCGATAACCTTGCCTATGGCGAATTCGAGCATGGACAATGCATCGTGCAACGGGATGTCGTACTCGAACTCATCGCGTTCGCGCTTGCCTGCACCGAACTTGACGGTCAGACGGGCATTCACCTTGTCACTGATACGGACACGGATGGATCGGTCCGCAGCAACAGACAGGTAGAACTGCCGAATGCTGATCGAGCGCTCGACGTGTTCGCGCCAGGCGTCAGAACTTACCAGGAATTTGCGTTCAACTTCCTTGGCCATGGCTGCGATAGAAGCCTTTCATGCGCCGCAGCGCAAATGCAAAAAAGCGTTCAGGACGACAATTTCCACCGCCGGTTGTTTCGGCAGCGGTGGGAGGCGGGATGCTACGCCACTAATGTCTTGCGAATAGCGGGCTTCTGCGCTTGAAGGCGGGATGACCATTTCGCTGCTTATTGCCATCGATGGCCCGGCTGCATCCGGCAAGGGTACACTGGCGCGCCGCCTTGCGGACTATTATCACCTGCCGCATCTCGACACCGGCCTGACCTACCGCGCCGTTGCGCGCGACCTGCTGGCGAAAGGCGCGCCGCTGGATGATCCGGATGCCATTGCGCCGGCCGCAATCGCGGCAGCGCGCGACGTCGATTTGACCGACCTCGACAAGGAGGGGCTGTCCCTGCACACGATCGGAGAGGCAGCCTCGAAGATCGCCGTCATTTCCGAGGTGCGCAAAATCCTGGTCGAGAAGCAGCGGGCCTTTGCTGCCCAGCCGGGCGGCGCGGTGCTCGATGGCCGCGACATCGGCACGGTCATCTGCCCGGAGGCG
>CAYZQP010000055.1:0-1833 GCA_964480545.1 uncultured Mesorhizobium sp.
TCGCGAATACCAACTTCCCTGAACAGCTCCAGCGTGCGCTCGCGCGCGGCCTTGTCGCCCATGCCCTTGTGCAGCTTCAGGATTTCCATGACCTGCTTGGAGATCGTGTGGAGCGGATTGAGCGAGGTCATCGGCTCCTGGAAGATCATCGTCACGTCATTGCCGCGCACGCGCCGCAACTCGTTCTCCGAGCAGGTGAGCAGGTCCTTGCCCTCGAACATCATGCGCCCGCTCGGATGGCTGGCAGCGGGGTAGGCGAGCAGCTTCAGCACCGACAGCGCGGAGACCGACTTGCCGGACCCGGATTCGCCCACCAGCGCGACCGTTTCGCCGCGCGCGATCTGGAACGAGATGTGGTCGACCGCCGTGGTTGTGCGCCCGCCTTGCGAGAAAGCGACGGAGAAATCCTCGACCGAGAGGAGAGGGGAGGTTGTCGCGCCGCTCATCTACCCAGCCTTCTCATCTAAAGGTCTTTCGCGGATCGAAGGCGTCGCGCGTTGCCTCGCCGATGAAGATCAGTAGCGACAGCATGAAGGCCATAACCATGAAGCCCGTAAGCCCGAGCCATGGCGCGTTCAGGTTGCGCTGGCCCTGTTTCAGGAGCTCTCCGAGTGACGGTGACCCCGGCGGCAGACCGAAGCCCAGATAGTCGAGCGAGGTCAGCGTGGTGATCGACGAGTTCAGGATGAACGGCAGGAATGTCAGCGTCGCCACCATCGCGTTGGGCAGGAGGTGCCGGAAGATGATGGTGGAGTTGCCGACACCGAGCGCGCGCGCCGCATTCACATACTCGAAATTTCGGGCGCGCAGAAACTCGGCGCGCACCACCGCGACGAACGCCACCCACGAGAAGAGCAGCATGATCAGGAGCAATATCCAGAAGCCTGGCGGCAGGATCGCCGCCACGATCATCAGCAGATAGAGCGTCGGCAGCGACGACCAGATCTCGACAAAGCGCTGCATGATGAGGTCGGTCCAGCCGCCAAAATAGCCCTGGATCGCGCCGAGCGACACACCGATGATCGCCGAGCCCAGCGTCAGCGCCAGACCGAACAGCACCGAGATGCGGAAGCCGTAAATCACCCGCGCCAGCACGTCGCGCGTCTGGTCATCGGTGCCCAGCCAGTTCCAGTTTCCCACCGTACAGCCGGGGTCGTTCACGCCCTGCGGATAGCGCTGACAGCGCACTTCCTTCGTGTACATCCAGGACGGTTTCGACGGCGCCGACTGCGGGATCTCGTTGTTTTGCGTGCGGTAGGAGTAGCGGATCGGCGGCCAGACCATCCAGCCATTGGCCTTGATCTCGTCCTGGATCACCGGGTCGCGATAATCGGTCACCGCGTAGAACCCGCCGAACTTCTCCTCCGGGTAGGCGACCACTGTCGGGAACAGGATCTCGCCCTTGTAATAAGCGGGCACCGGCCGGTCAGTGGCGATGAACTCGGCAAACAGCGTCAGCACGAAGACGATGGCAAAGATCCACAGTGACCAGTAGCCCCGGCGGTTGGCCTTGAAGTTCTGCCAGCGGCGCTGGTTCAGCGGCGAAAGCCACGGGCGCTTTGTGCGAACCGGCGTTGCGGGATCGGTGACGACGGTCATCAGACGTCCCTCCGCTCAAAGTCGATGCGCGGATCGATCCAGGTGTAGATGAGGTCCGACAGCAGCCCGACCAGCAGGCCAACCAGCGAGAAAATGTAGAGCGTCGCAAACACCACGGGGTAATCGCGGTTCAGCACCGACTGGAAGCCGAGCAGGCCGAGCCCGTCGAGCGAGAAGATATTCTCGATCAGCAGCGAGCCGGTGAAGAAGGCCGAGATGAAAGCTGCCGGGAAG
>CAYZQP010000055.1:1843-2965 GCA_964480545.1 uncultured Mesorhizobium sp.
GTTTCCGACAGGCCCTTGGCGCGCGCGGTGACGACATATTGCTTCTTGATCTCGTCGAGGAACGAGTTCTTGGTCAGCAGCGTGGTCACGGCGAAGGCCGACAGGATCAGCGCGGTCAGCGGCAGCGTCACGTGCCAGGCGTAATCCTTGATCTTGCCCCACCAGGACAGGGAATCGAAATTGTCGGAGGTCAGCCCCTGCAACGGGAACCAGTCGAAGAACGACCCGCCGGCAAACAGCACCATCAACAGGATGCCGAACAGAAAGCCGGGGATTGCGTAGGCCACAATCACGATGCCCGACGTCCAGATGTCAAAGGCCGAGCCATCTTTCACCGCTTTGCGGATGCCGAGCGGGATCGAGATAAGATTGGATATGATGGTGATCCATAGTCCCAGCGTGATCGACACCGGCAGCTTTTCGAGGATCAGATCCAGCACGGAAATGTCGCGGAAGTAACTTCGCCCGAAGTCGAAGCGGGCATAGTCCCAGATCATCTTGCCGAACCGTTCCAGCGGCGGCTTGTCGAAGCCGAACTGCTCTTCCAGCCGCTTGATGAACTGTGGGTCGAGGCCTTGCGAGCCGCGATATCGCCCGGAATCCTCGCCGCCAGTGTTTTGAAGATCGCTGCCGCCACCGCCCAGCCGGCCATCATCGCCGGCCTGCCCGGAGAGACGCGCGATCACCTGCTCGACAGGTCCACCCGGCGCGAACTGGATGATGATGAACGAAATCGCCATGATGCCGAACAGCGTCGGGATCATCAGAAGCAGGCGTCGAAGAATATACGCGCCCATCAGCTGGCCTTGCCTGTTACTGCGCCCGGAATGACGGCCTCAAAACGGGTCAGAGGGGGGCAACGTAGAGCGCGAACGTCAGAAATCTGCGCTCCATTTTTGCCTGCTTCAACCCTTGCCAATCGCCTTCGCCTTCGCCTCGTCAAACCACCAGAGCTGCTCGACCGGGAAGCCGTAATCGGGTTTTGGTTCCTTGAAACCGAACATATCCCAATAGGCCAGCCAGTGATTCGCTGTGCCGTATGTTGGAATCCAGTCGAGCCGCGCGCGCAAGACCCGATCCAGTGCCTTCATCGCCACAACCAGCTCTGCGCGGGTTTTTGCA
>CAYZQP010000055.1:2975-8486 GCA_964480545.1 uncultured Mesorhizobium sp.
GCGGCCTTGATCAGCTCATCAACCGCGGGGCTTTTCGAGCCCGGATAGTTGCGCGACCCTTGGGAATCCGCTGCGCGCGAGCCGTAAAGCTGCTCCAGCGCATCGGCGGTCGGTACCCGCAACACGCTGCGCGAGAGGTTCAGGTCGAAGTCGAATGACGTTTCCCGCGCCGCCATCTGGGTGCCGTCCACCATGCGCACAGAGGCGTCGATGCCGATCGCCTTCATGTTCTCCGACCACGGAATGAACAGCCGGTTCAGGCTCTCGGCCTCCGACAGGAACTCGGCCTTCAGCCGCTCGCCCTTGTCGTTGACGACGAACGACCCCTGCCGTTTCCAGCCGGCTTCGGTCAGCAGGCGCGCCGCCTGTCCAACCAGCTTGCGATCCTTGCCCGAGCCATCGGAGACAGGCTGAATGATTGCCTCGCCAAAGGTCTCCGGCGGCAGCTCGGCGCGGAATGGCTCCAGCAGCGCAAGTTCCTCCGGCGAGGGCAGGCCCTCTGCGGCGAAGTCGGAATTGTTGAAGAAGGACTGCGTGCGCACCCGCAGCCCATGCTGCAGGCGGGCATTCGTCCACTCGAAATCGAAGCACAGCGCCAGCGCGCGCCGCACCCGTACGTCCTGAAACTGCGGCCGGCGGGTGTTGATCGCCAGGCCCTGGAAGTCCACGAACTTTTCGCCCGGCGCTTCACGCTTCACCACGCGTCCGTCGGAGATCGCCGGGAAGTTATAGTCGTTTGCCCAGTTGGCTGCCGTGTGTTCCTCGCGAAACGTCGTGTCGCCTTTCTTCAGGGCCTCGAAGGCTGGCTGGCGGTCCTGGTAGAAATCGATGCGGATGCGGTCGAAATTGTACTGTCCGACATTCACCGGCAGGTCTTTCGCCCAGTAATCCGCCACCCGCTCATAGGTTATGGAGGAGCCGGGCCGCACCGGACCAATCCTGTAGGGGCCGGAGCCGAGCGGCGGCGTCATGGACGAGGCATCGAACTCGTTGGCGGTGTACCAGGCCTTTGAGACGATCGGCATATCCACGACCGAGAAGATGCTGGTCGCGGTCTGCTGGCCGTTGAACACCAGCACAAGCGTCTGGTCATCGCTGGCGGTGGCGGAGACGAGATCGCCCAGCGGAAGCTGCACCGATGGATGCCCCTTCTCCTTGAACAGCGTCAGCGTGAAAGCCACATCATGCGCGGTCAGCGGCGTGCCATCATGCCATTTGGCTTGCGGCCTGATCCTGAACGCGAACGTGTTGCGATCTTCCGAGATGCTGACGCTTTCCGCGATCAGACCATACATCGCATCCGGCTCGTCGATGGCCCGCACCATCAACGTGTCGAAAGTCATCTCGGTGCGTGGTGGCGCGTTGCTCTTCAGCGTGAACGCGTTCAATGTGTTGAATGTGCCGACACTCTGGTTGTAGTTCCAGTTCGGCGGCGAGAAGTTGATCTGCCCGCCCTTCGGCGCGTCCGGGTTCACATAGTCGAAATGCTTGAAATCCGGCGCATACTTGAGCTCGCCGAACACCGACAGCCCATGCACCGCCGTGTTGGCGGGCACCTGCGCGAGCAGCCGTGCAGGCAAAAGGGGCAGAGAGGCAGCAGCGCCGGCTGCAGCTAGAAACTGGCGGCGAGAGGGTCGCGCCATCAGTTTGCAAACCCGTACTTCGCGGCCAGCGCCTTTTCCTTTTCCGGGTCGATCCAGAAGGAATCCTGGTCCGCACCGATATAGTCGGGCTGGTTGTCCGGGATGCCGAACTTGTTCCACATGCCGAGCCACTGCACGTCGCGGGTGAATTGCGGCACCACGTAGTAGTTCCACAAAAGCACACGATCGAGCGCATTGGTGGCAGCAACCAGATCCTCCCGGTCATTGGCAAAGATCACCTTGTCGATCAGAGCGTCGACAACCGGGTTCTTGATGCCCGAAAGGTTGCGCGAGCCTGGGCGGTCGGCAGCAGTTGTCGACCAGAAGTCGCGCTGCTCATTGCCAGGAGACTCGCTTTGGGCCAGCGATGAAGTGATCATATCGTAGTCAAAATTGTTGACGCGGTTCTGGTACTGCGTGATGTCGACAATGCGAAGGCGCGCCGTCACGCCGATCTTGCGCAGCGTGTTGGCGAAGGCATTGGAGTGGATCTCGCTCGCCTCGCTGAAGCCGAGAATTTCGAATTCGAACGGCTGGCCGGCGGCATTGACCATCTTGCCGCCCTTGATCGTCCAGCCGGCCTCACCAAACGCCTTGATCGCTTCCTGCAGGTGCTTTCGCTCGTCCTGCGGCGTCGCATAGACAGGCAGCGCAAAGGCTTGCGTGAAAAGCTCTGGCGGGAGCTGGTCCTTGTACGGCTCCAGAAGCGCCAGCTCCTTGCCCTGCGGCACGCCGCTGGAGGCCAGTTCGCTGCCGATGAAATAGCTTGATACGCGCTTGTTCAGGCCAAAGGAGATCAGCTTGTTGGTTGTGTCGAAATCATAGGCGATGGTCAGCGCCTTGCGCACGTTGCGATCCGCAAACAGCGGCTTGCGGGTGTTCATGATGAAACCCTGGAAGTTGGCGCGGGCTTTTGCCGGAAACTCCTTCTGGATCACGTCGCCAGCCTTGAAGGCGGGGAAGTCATACTTGGTCTTCCAGTCGCGCGCCGACATCTGCTCGTCCAGATCAGCGATACCGCCCTTCGTGAAGGCCTGCCACTCGGCATTGCTGTCGGTGAAGTAGGTGAACTTTCGCCGGTCGTAATTCTCGCGGCCGATCTTCACCGGCAGCTTCGCGCCCCAATAATCGGGCACACGCTCCCAGATGATTTCGGTGCCTGGCTTGAAGCTGGCGATCTTGTAGGCGGCAGAGCCGAGCGGCGGCTCCAGTGTCGGCTGGGTAATGTCGCGCTGCTTGCCGCTGGCGTCGGTGCCTTCCCACCAGTGCTTTGGCAGGACCGGCATGTCGCCAAGGATCTTCGGCAACTCGCGATTGCCCTTCTGGTCGAAGCGGAACTCCACCTCGCGCTCGTTCAGCGCAACCGCCTCGGTGACATTCTCGTAGTAGCGCGAATAGAGCGGGCTTTCCTTCTTCAGGACGTTGAAGGTCCAGATCACATCATCGGTCGTTATGGGCTTGCCGTCGTGCCATTTCGCGCGCGGGTCCAGCCGGTAGGTGGCCGACGAAAAATCGGCCGGATATCTGTAGGCATCGGCCACCAGCGCATGGCTGACGCTGGCCTCGTCGATGGATTGCTCCATCAGCGTGTCGTAGAGCAACCCGCCGCCGAACCCGACAAGGCCTGCAGCAGATGTTCCCCGCACGATGTAGGGGTTGAAGCTGTCATAGGTGCCTGGCGCAGTCTGGTGCATCGTACCGCCTTTAGGCGCGTCCGGGTTCACGTGATTATAGCGCTGGAAGTTCTCGCCATATTTCGACTCGCCCATCAGCGTGGAACTGGTGTGCCACTCGGGGGATGCCTCCTGCGCGCCGGCTGCGAAGCCGAAGGTCAGGGCTGCGGAAAGAGCGAGTGCACGGATGGGGCCACGGAAATTCAATGTCGGGTTTCTCCGGTTGCGCGAGCCGCAAGCAAAGCGGCGAATCTCAATAACGCAAAAAGCCGGGCGAACCCGGCTTTTTCATGTGTAGGACTGGTCAAATCGCCGTTAGTGCTTCGGCGCCTCTGCCGGTGCACCTTCAGCCGGAGCCGCACCCTCGGCAGGGGCAGCACCTTCAGCCGGAGCAGCAGCGGGTGTCACGGCTGCCGGATCGGGCAACGGTGCCGGTGTATCAGCCTGGGCGCGCAGGAAGGCGATGAGATCGGCGCGGTCCTGCGCCTTCTTCAACCCGCCGAACGCCATGGCGGTACCCTTGATGTAACCCTTGGGATTGTCGATGAAGTGATCGAGCGCCTCATAGGTCCACTTCTTGGCGCCACCTTCCGAGAATTCCTTCATCGGGCCGGAATAGGCAAAACCCTCATGCGTGGCGATGCCACGATCAATAAGGTTGAACAGGTTCGGGCCCATCTTGTTGGCGCCGCCCTTGTCGATCGTGTGGCAGGCAGCACAGCGTTTTTCCAGCGCGGCACCGTTTTCGATATTGGCCGAAGCCAGCAATGGCAGCGAGGAATCGAAAGCAGGGGCTCCACCACCGGAAGCGGGAGCCTCTTCCTGCGCTTCAACGATGTAGCCGGGCTTGGCCGGCAGTGGCGCGGCAAAGATCGAGTCGGAGACAATGCTCACCGAAAACATGATAAACACCGCCGCCAGCACCGCGCCGATGATCTTGTTCAGCTCAAACGAGTCCATGCCCTCGAAAACTCCCTTGCGGCCGGCCTCATGATTGAATTCGAGGCCGCGTAATGGTCGCGCCCATCCTGCACAGCGCGCAGGATATGGTCAAATCGCTCTAGGTCTTTTGACTGTGGCTTGCAACACCTATAAGGGCGCATCCGCTGAGACCTTTTGCCACTTTCCACGATCTGACATGTCGACTCTTCTGCTCATTCCCGCCCGCATGGCCTCCGTCAGGCTCCCAGGCAAGCCGCTGGCCGATATTGCCGGCAAGCCAATGATCGTCCACGTCGCCGACCGCGCCGGCGAAAGCGGGCTCGGCCGGGTGGTTGTCGCGACCGACAGTGACGACGTCATGGCGGCTGTGCGCAAATCCGGTCACGAGGCGGTGATGACACGTGCCGACCATCAGTCAGGCTCTGATCGGATCCATGAGGCGCTGATGACGCTGGACCCCGGCGGCAAGATCGAAACCATCATCAATGTGCAGGGCGACCTGCCGACCATCGACCCCGAAACCATCCGCGCCTCGTTCATTCCACTGGAAAATCCGGATGTGGACATCGCCACGCTTGGCGTGGAAATCGTCCGCGAGGAGGAAAAGACGGCCTCGCATGTGGTGAAGATTGTCGGCTCGCCGCTCTCTGATACGAGATTGCGTGCGCTCTACTTCACCCGTGCCACCGCGCCCTGGGGCGACGGCCCGCTCTATCACCACATCGGGCTCTACACCTATCGGCGCACCGCACTTGAGCGTTTTGTGGCGCTGAAACCGTCTCCGCTGGAGACGCGCGAGAAGCTGGAGCAGTTGCGCGCACTGGAAGCCGGCATGCGCATCGATGCCGAGATTATCAAAACCGTGCCGCTTGGTGTCGATACGCCGGAAGACCTCGAGCGCGCCCGCGAAATTCTGTCCTGAGAAGCCCGCAATGTCCCCATCACCTACCAATCGCATCTCGTTCCAGGGTGAGCCTGGCGCAAACTCCGACACCGCCGCCCGCAACATGTTTCCAGGCATGGTGCCGCTGCCGTGCCCGACCTTCGAGGATGCGTTCAACGCGGTGGAAACCGGCAAGGCCGATCTCGCCATGATCCCGATCGAAAACACGATTGCCGGGCGCGTGGCCGATATTCACCACCTGCTGCCAGAATCGAAACTGCACATTATCGGCGAGTATTTTCTGCCGATCCATTTCCATCTGATGGTGCTGCCCGGCGTGAAGCGCGACCAGATCAAGACTGTGCACAGC
>CAYZQP010000055.1:8496-16635 GCA_964480545.1 uncultured Mesorhizobium sp.
GGACGAGGTGCGCACGGTCCACAGCCATATCCACGCGCTCGGCCAGTGCCGCAAATACATCCGCAAGAACGGCTGGAAGCCGATGGTGGCCGGCGACACGGCGGGTGCCGCAAAGCTGGTCGCCGAGACAAAAGACCCCGGCATGGCCTCGCTGTCACCGAAGCTGGCAGCGGAGCTCTACGGGCTCGATATCATCGAGGAGAATGTCGAGGACACCGAGACCAACAATACCCGTTTTGTTGTGCTCACCAAAAAGAAGGACTGGGTCGAGCGCGCCACGCCGGATCAGGCGATGATGACCACCTTCATGTTCCGTGTGCGCAATATTCCTGCGGCGCTCTACAAAGCGATGGGCGGCTTCGCCACCAATGGCGTCAACATGACCAAACTGGAGAGCTACCAGCTCGGTGCCTTTACCGCGACGCTGTTCTACGCGGATGTCGAAGGCCATCCGGAAGATCCGGGCGTGAAGAACGCGCTGGAGGAACTGCGGTTCTTCTCGAAAGAGTTGCGCATCCTCGGCGTCTATCCGAAATCAGACCAGCGCAACGAGTGGAAAGTCGCTGACTGAGCCGGGTTCGCTCGGTGGCATGAACAAATCCTGACCAGCGCGCGTCGAATTTCCTGTGCCGGGCCACCATCCGGTAACTGCTGCCGCAGAATCTGCTGCAGTGCGGTAGAACTGACCGAACCGCTCTGCTACGGACAACCGGGGGGCTTGGATAGAATCCTCACAGGGAACTCATGTCCAAGCTTGTAATCTGGAATCTCGTATCACTCGACGGCTATTTTGAGGGCACGACACCCTGGGACCTTGAGTTTCACCACAAGGCCTGGGGACCCGAGCTTGAGGCGTTGAGCATCGAACTCGTCGAGCGAGCAGCTGCGCTGGTGTTTGGTCGCCGGACATATGAAGGTATGGCCGAATACTGGGCGACTGCCGAACCCGGTGAACTCACCACGTTCATGAACGAGCTTCCGAAGCTGGTTGCCTCGCGGACACTGGAATCGGTAGACTGGAACAACGCACGGCTGGCCGACGACATCGTGGCGGAACTCGTTGCCCTGAAAGCGACCTCCGAGAAGGATATCTATCTGCTGGGCAGTTCGGATCTGATGAATTCGCTGCTCCGGCAGGGGGTTGTCGATGAACTCATTCTTTGCGTTGTGCCGACACTTCTCGGTCGCGGAAGCCGCCTGTTCAAGGATGTCGGAAACATCGACTTCCCACTTCGCGACTCGCGCCAGCTGGCAAACGGCAGCATGGTTCTGCGCTACGCGACGTAGCGAAGCTGCCTAAAGCGGCGCGTAATCTATCTCCAGAAACTCTGCCACTTCCGGAATCCAGCGATCGCGCACAAAAGCGACATGGAACGGGTGGTCATTATAGGCGGAGTAGGCTGCCTGGTCAGTGAACTCCATGGAAAACCCGTACGCGTAGTCGTTTTTGGCGCTGATCTGGCGCAACTGTTCAAAGCGCCCGACGCCCGGGATATTGGCTAGCCCTTTCGCATCGTCGAGAAAAGCTCGCTCCTCTGCCGAGCCTGCTGGATGTCTGAGCGTGAAAACGACCGTGTGTCGGATCATAGGTTCCTCCGGTTACTCCGCCTCCAGCCAGTCGCGGATCAGATGATGCGCGATGGACCCGCGCGGCGGGATGACGATGCCCTCCGGGTTCTCGCCCTTCAAGATCGTCAGAACCTCCTCGCGGGTGAACCAGCGGCAATCGGCAAGCTCGGTCAGGTCGGCCTGGATATCCTCGGTCAGCGCCTCGCCGTAACAGCCGATCATCAGCGAATAGGGAAACGGCCAGGGCTGGCTGGCGTGATAGGCGACGCGGCCAAGCTTGATGCCGCTTTCCTCCAGCGTCTCGCGCCGCACCGCGTCCTCGATCGTTTCGCCGGGTTCGATAAAGCCGGCCAGCGCGGAATACATCATGCCCTGAAACTTCGCGTTGCGGCCAAGCAGGCAGCGTTCGCGCGTCACTGTCAGCATGATCGCCACCGGGTCGGTACGCGGAAAATGCTCGGCCTTGCAGGCCGGGCAGGCGCGCTTCATGCCGCCCCACACCATCAGCGTCTCTGCACCGCAGCGCCCGCAGAAGCGGTGCGACTGGTTCCAGAAAATCAGCGCCGAAGCCTGCGCCAGCATGCCGGCGCGCTCGCGGTCGAGCAGGCCCTGCACATAGATTGAACGGAAGTCGATGGCCTTCACGCCCTCCGGCATTGCCTCGGTGTCCTGTGCCGAGGGCACAGCCAGCACCGGTCCGGCATCATCGGTGCCAAGCAGGATCACCTCGGCCGGATTGGCCTGCCAGCGTGCCAGGTCACCGGCAGCGAAAAACGGGTCAAACCGGCCATCGGCGAGTTTTAGAAACAGCCGCCCATTGGCGACCAGCATGATGCGCGCCTCCGGATGCGCGAGCGCCTGCGCCGAGGCGTCATCTGTGCGTTTTTCGGACTGGCGGTCGAGCGGGTTTCCGGAAAAGCCGAGCCTCGTGCTGGCTTCGTGCGGTGGCAGGTCAAACAGGCGGAAGGTCATGCAGCGGACTCAGGTGGTTCGCCACAGACAATAATCAGGCTTTGCTCGCCCGAACAGGCCAGCAACCATTTTCCCGTTGCGGCAGACCATGCGCTGTGGAATGCGTTGTTAGCTGGACAGCTCAGGTTGGCGCAAATGCAGGTTGGTCATGCCGAAGAAAAGTCGCTCTGAAACCGCCAGTAGCGTAAAGACAATCGGGCGCGTCGTGACCGAATCCGACTGGAAGGAAACGGGCTGGTACTCGACTGCGTCTTTCCCGATCATGGATACAGTTCTTGACGGTCAGGCACCTCATTTCCACCTGGGATGGATCGCTCTCCTGTACAAAAAGTACCGGCTTGGTGACTGGAACAACGTGCTACCGGACCCGGAGGACATTCCCGACGAGAGCTATCTGATGTGGCACCATGAGGCCTGCTGCATGTTCCACCGCACCCACGCGAAATTCGGGAAGGAGATCATCGAATGCGCTCATCCCTACGCCGAAAATGTCTTTGCCTTCTATGACTATTCAAGCCTGAAGCTGGTGTTTGATGTCCTCGACCAGGGCAGGCCTGAACTGCAGACACCCTACGTGCCGATCTACCACGCGCATCCACATGACCGGTATGACTACCGCAACGGGCAGCATCTCTGGGAGGTGTGAGTTGGGGCCCTGGAAGAGGCGACGCCGACCTGCGTGACCTGAGCTACCGGGGTGCCCCGGTGCTGAACTCGCCAAAACTCGATGCCGGCATCCTCACCGTGTGAATGCCGTTGGTGATCCAGGCCTCACGCAGCATCAAGCTCGCGCCAATGTTCGCGTGGAAGCCTGCGTCGGGCTCGCTTGGCGAGAGGAGACCATCGATTTCGGGTTGGCCTGGGTGGAACACATGGCTGTGTAAAGCGACCAGCAGGTTCCATCCCGCCTGCCTGTCCTGCTGCAAGGCGGCAACTACAACATCCATGTTGCCAAGCCCGTCCTGGTTGTTTGTGTAGAAGTAGATACGAAGCCTCTGCTCGTCGGCTGACCGCAGAACAAACGTGCCGAACTCGGTCGGACTTGTAAAAGTGTTCATGCGTGCGTGCTGGAGGCCATACATCAGCATCTCGAGGCAGCCGGCCGGTTTGATCCACTGATCGGCGTTGCGGATCACGATCTGGTTGTTCGCTGTCAGACTGCGCTTCAGCAAAACGACCGGGTCGGTTTCGATGCCTCGGCTGGCAATCTCGGCCCTGAAATCGCTGTAGGCCTTTTCGTCTGGCACCGCCTCAGACCAGAGAACCGGAGCATTCTCAACCTCCCAGACCTTCAGCAGTCTGCTGCCTGCCGCGTTCGGTTCACCTTTTTCCACGAGCACGGTGGGCTGGGTATCGATGGCGCAGGCGGTGTCCGCGCGCGCCGGGAGGGAGGCCAGGACCAGGAACAGGAGAGCGGCGCCGAAAGCGCGGAAATTGGCCAATGGTCTTCCCTTCTGCTGAAGATGATCAGTCTGGCGGGCCTATCGGGCCATTTTCAGACTTGCGCTCGAACTAGCCTCCCATCACCCCGGCCAGAATCTCGTACGACCGTTTGCGCGCGTGGTGGTCGAATATCTGCGCGGTCACCATCAGTTCGTCAGCACCTGTGCGGTCTATGAAGGCCTGGACGCCAGCCTTCACCTTTTCAGGTGAGCCGACGACGGCACAGGACAAAGCCTGCGACAGCATCATGCGCGCAGCGGGGTCGAGGCTTTCCTCAAAGTCCTTCACAGGGGCAGGCAGCTTGCCGGGCCGTCCGGTACGCAGGTTCACAAAGGCCTGTTGCAGCGAGGAGAAGTTGAGGCGCGCTTCCTCGTCCGTATCGGCGGCGGAAACGTTCAGCCCCATCATCACGTAGGGGCTCTTGAGGAATTGCGATGGCTTGAACCGGGCGCGATAAATTTCCAGCGCGTGGTCCATTTCCGCCGGCGCGAAATGCGAGGCGAAGGCATAGGGCAGGCCAAGCATGGCGGCCAGTTGCGCGCCATAGGTGGAAGAGCCCAGCACCCAGAACTGCACGTCGCGGCCTTCACCAGGCACAGCACGGATCTTCTGGCCTTCCTCGGCGGGGGCGAAATAGTTGATGAGCTCGACCACGTCCTGCGGGAAGGAGTCGACGCCGGCATCAAGATTGCGGCGCAGCGCGCGTGCCGTCAGCATGTCGGTGCCCGGCGCGCGGCCAAGCCCGAGATCGATGCGCCCGGGAAACAGCGCCTCGAGCGTGCCGAACTGTTCGGCGATCACGAGCGGCGCGTGGTTGGGCAGCATGATGCCGCCTGCGCCGACGCGGATGGTTTTGGTGCCTGCTGCGATATGGCCGATCACCACCGAGGTTGCAGCGCTGGCGATGCCCGGCATGTTGTGATGCTCGGCCAGCCAGTAGCGGTGGTAACCGAGCTGTTCGGCGTGGATTGCGAGGTCGCGGGTGTTCTCCAGCGATCGGGTAACATCACTGCCTTCTGGCACGGGCGAAAGATCGAGAACGGAGAGTCTGGTCATGTCGCCCAAGGTAGGTGCGCGAGCGGTGCGAAACCAGTGGTCCACATGCAACACCGCGTTGAGCCTGCGGCAATTTTCTCGGCGATTCGCACAGGTTACGGGTTGAAAAATGCGGATTCCGGAGTATTTAAACCTCGAAATCCCCACCCCCAACAGGACTGACCATTGGCTATCTACAAAGACCAAACGTTTGCTGAGCGGCGCGACTCGGCAAATGCCGCAAAACAGGCGCTACTCGAACGTTTCAAAACCCGCCCTGCAGCAGACGACCCGGCAGTGATCGCACGCCAGGCCGAGCGCAAGGCAATTCTCGAGGCCCGCGCCATTCGCGAGGCCGAGAAGGCAAAGCAGAAGGCAGAACGCCTGGCGCGCGAAGCCGAGGAAAAGGCACGCCGCGAGGCCGAAGCCGAAGCTGCCCGCATTCAGGCAGAGAAGGACGCCGCCGAAGCCGCTGCAAAGGCAGCCGCTGAGGAAGAAGAGCGCCTTGGTGCCCAGCTCGCGCTGGAAGCTGCCGCGAAGGCCAAGCGCGATGCGCGCTATGCTGCACGCAAGTCGCGCACCGGCCGCCTGCCGCCGAACCGCTAGGCTTAGGCACTACGGAAATCAGAAGGCCGCGTGGAGCGATCCCCGCGGCCTTTTTGCTTGCGCAGATTGGCCGCCGAACTTTGGCTCATGTATTCACCCCTCTGCCTTGCCGGAATCTCCCCCGGAGCAGGCTCCCGCATATGGCTCGAAAGGCCCCCTCACCGTCACGCTTCGCGTGCCACCTCTCCCCCCGTTCCGGAGGGAGAGGAGTGAAGCCAGACCGGAAAAGCGCTGCTCTTTCAGCTTCAACTCCTCTCCCCTCACGAAGTGGGGGAGAGGTGGCGAGGGCGCAGCCCGAGACGGTGAGGGGGCTATAGCGATACCCTACGCCCGGGAGGGGGAGATGCCCGGCAGGGCAGAGGGGGGTCATTGAGGCCAAAACAGACCGGCGGTCTGTAATGAGCGCTAGTGCGAGAGCTTGAGCCCGATAATGCCGCCGACGA
The DNA here is from genome assembly GCA_964480545.1 of uncultured Mesorhizobium sp. Classification (GTDB taxonomy): domain Bacteria; phylum Pseudomonadota; class Alphaproteobacteria; order Rhizobiales; family Rhizobiaceae; genus Mesorhizobium_G. The sequence continues at coordinate 14,565 of CAYZQP010000055.1, forward strand.
TCAGCGCGATGCTGGCGAGGCGCATGGCAGTCGCGGGTTCCGAGAACAGCACGATGCCGAGGATCGCGGTGCCGACCGCGCCAATGCCGGTCCAGATCGCATAGCCTGTGCCGACAGGCAGTTCGCGCAGTGCCAGGGCGAGCAGGAAGACGCTCGCCGCCATACTGGCCGCTGTCCAGATCGACGGCCACAGTCGGGTGAAACCCTCGGTGTATTTAAGGCCGATTGCCCAGCCGATCTCCAGCAGGCCAGCAAAAAGTAGATAGACCCATGCCATTGTAGTGCTCCGACTTTGGACGGGTCGTCCCGTCGGGGTGTTCTCTGGCGAGGTCGTCCCCGCGCGCCGAATATAGACCAGTTGGCTGGCGGAATCAAAAAGCGGCGCCCTGCCGAAGCCGGACGCCGCTCACACATGAGATGAAATTACTTCTTCGCGGCGGGCTTCTTTGCTGCGGGTTTCGCCGCAGGTTTCTTTGCTGCCGGTTTTGCTGCTGCTTTCGCCATAGTCGTGTCCTCCTGGGAGTGTTGGTGGCGAAGTAAATTGAATCAGCAGTTCTTGCTGGCAACAAGTGGCCAGGCATCCGCAACCCTGTCCTGCATGAAATAAATACTGTGTTCGGGGGTCTAATCTTCACCGTCAATGACGCGCAGGCGCAGTTGTCCGCCTTTTCCTTCAACCATCCGGCGTTGTGGCGCTATTCCGGTGCCGGCTCCAGGCGAATCACTTTGCGGCTTACTTGAGGTAACAGCAGCCGTCTCCGGACCCGGGCTGAACTCAAGCTCATTGATCTTCTGGCCGCGCTTCATGACCTTGCCGGACGACGTCAGGATGTCGTCTATATCGCGATTGGCCTGGCCAAAATGGACCTGCAACTTGCGCACGCGCTCGTCCAGCCGTCCCAGATCTTCCATCAACCGGATCACCTCGCCCTGAATGAGATGCGCCTGTTCGCGCATGCGCGCGTCTTTCAGCAGCGACTGGATAACCTGGACCGACAGCATCAGCAGCGAGGGTGAGACAATGACGATGCGGGCGCGATGCGCTTTCTGGATGATGCCCTCGAAATTCTCGTGCATCTCGGCAAACACGGATTCCGACGGCACGAACAGGAAGGCAGTGTCCTGCGTCTCGCCATTCAGCAGATATTTTCCGGCGATGTCCTTGATATGCACCTCGACATCGCGCCGGAAACTCTGCGCGGCATATTTCTTTGCCTCGGGCGTTTCCGCCTCGCGGATGGCGTTCCAGGCTTCCAGCGGAAACTTCGCATCGATGACGAGGCCCGGCGCATCGTTCGGCATTTTCACCACGCAATCCGGGCGCATGTTGTTCGACAGCGTCGGCTGGAACGCATAGGCGTTCGACGGCAGGCCATCGGCGATGATCGCCTCCATGCGCGACTGGCCGAAGGCCCCGCGCGTCTGCTTGTTGGAGAGGATCGCCTGCAACTGGACGACCTGGCCGGCGAGCGACTGGATGTTGTTTTGTGCGGTGTCGATGACGGCCAGCCGCTCCTGCAGCTTGGCCAGGCTTTCATGCGTCGAGCGGGTCTGCTCGGTCATGGTCGCGCCGATACGGCCGGACATGGCATCTAGCCGCTGCGACAGCACCTGGTTCAACTCGGCCTGACGCGAGCCGAAGATTTCCGCCACGGTGCCAAGCCGCCCCTGCATCTCCGCCTGCGCCTGCAGGATGCCCGCCATGCGCACATCCATGTCGCGGGCGTTCTCTGCAGCATCCGACGCAGCAACCGCTCGCGCCTTGGCCGAGCGCATCAGGGCAACAATCAGCAGAATGAAAAGCAGCACGAAGGCGACGGCGACCGCGACCAGCACGTGCTGGAGCGTAACCGTGGTTGCGCCGAGCTGCGCCACTGGCTGAGCGAGGAGGTCGGAAATCTGGTCCATCCCCTCAGGATAGCTGATTCGTACAACCTGACCAGATCAAAACGGGAACACGCTCTGATTGCAGGCGTTGACGATGGCGCAGCAAAATCCTAGGTGAGCGGCATGTCGATCACCTTCACGATGCTGCTCAACCTCGCCAGCGCCTCGAATGCGCATGAGAAGA
>CAYZQP010000056.1:0-459 GCA_964480545.1 uncultured Mesorhizobium sp.
GGAGGCTATCGGCAATGTGCGCTGCGCGGTGACCACCAATGATGGTCGGGCTTTCGCCGAGTTCGACTTGCCCAGGCTGCCTGAACGCCAGGAGTGGGAGGTCAGCCGCGAGGCGATAGGCGCAGCACTTGGACTGGACCCGCATGAGATCGGTTTTGAGAACCACGCGATCAGCGTGTTCTCGGCAGGCGTGCCCTATGTGGCGGTTCCGGTGGCCGACCTCGCAGTTACGGGCAAGGCGCGGCTGAACAACGATCTCTGGATGCAGCTGTCGCCGAAAAAATCTTATGCCTCAGTGGCTTCCGCCTATATCTACACGCGCGAGACGGTGGCGCATGACAGCGCCTTTCATGCGCGGATGTTCGTGCCCGGCAACCCTTCCTACGAGGACCCCGCGACAGGCTCGGCTGCGGCAGCCTTCGCCGGCGCCGTCATGCATTTTGACAAACCGACCGATGG
>CAYZQP010000056.1:469-16442 GCA_964480545.1 uncultured Mesorhizobium sp.
GAATTGCAGGTCGCCGGCGGCAAGCTGACGGGCGCGCGCATCGGAGGCCACGCGGTGAAGGTGATGGAGGGTCGGCTGTTCGCCTGAGTTTTTTGCACCGTGACGGGTGGACAGGCCGGAAAAGCCTCGCTATATGCGCGCCTACTTCACCGGTTGCCGGTCAAGTGGGTGTGTAGCTCAGTCGGTAGAGCAGCTGACTCTTAATCAGCGGGTCCACAGTTCGATCCTGTGCACACCCACCATCTTCCAGGCTTCGACATCATCAGCATGTGCCTGTGCCGTCCCCTCCCGGATCGCGCGGAACTGGCCTGCAGACCTGGCCGAACCTGTGCACACCTGCCACAATGCCTGTTCGCTTCATCCGCTTCTGTGCTAGGGCCTCCACATCCAGCCATCAACGATTGCGCCCCTTATGCCTGACCAGTCCCGCCTCGATTTTGCCGTTGATCTCTCGCGGCGCGCCGGAGAGCTCGGCATGAGCTTCTTCCGCGAACTCGAAAAGCTGCAGATCGAGTCCAAAGGCCATCAGGATCTTGTCTCCAACGGCGACAAGGAAGTTGAACTCTTTGTGCGTGCCGAAATTGCCAAGGCCTATCCCGAAGATGGGATCGTGGGTGAGGAACACGCACCCGTTCAGGGTAGCAGCGGACATATCTGGGTGATCGATCCGATTGACGGTACCGCCAACTTCGTTCGCGGCATTCCGCAATGGTGCTGCATCATCGCCTGCATGAAAGATGGTGTGACGCATACCGGTGCGATCTGCGAGCCGGCATCGGGCGAGACCTTCTATGCCCGGCGCGGTGGTGGCGCGTTCTGCAATGGCAGGTCCATCCGGGTTTCGGGCTCGACCTCCATCGCTGATGGCTCCATCGGCGTCGGCTTCAACAATCGTACGCGGGCGCTCAACATCCTGCCCGTGGTGGACGCAATCGTGAAAAGCGGGGGTATCTTCTTCCGCAATGCATCGGGCGGCCTGATGCTTTCCTACGTCGCGGCCGGGCGCCTGATCGGCTATTCCGAAGAGCACATGAACGCCTGGGACTGCCTCGCGGGCATGCTGATCATCGAGGAGGCTGGCGGCCGCGTCGAGCCCTTCAACCTTGGCGACGTGATAGCGAATGGCACCGTGGCACTTGTTGGGGCGCCGGGCGTGTTCGACGAGATCCGGGCGATCTCGGCAGGTCCGTTCAACCTGTAGTCAAGTCAGGGCTGGGCTGAGCCCGTAGTGCCATTGGCCGAAAGCGCGCATGTGCGGGCGGACGCTTTCTGGCCAATTGCGCACATCGTCCCTCAGGATCACGGCTCCCTCTATCTCCGGCCGGGCTTCACCGCGCACGAAGCCAGCAATTCTCGCGGCGAGTTCGTCGGCTGTCTCATCAAGCCAGAAGCGCTTGAAAATCGCGGTCGCGTGGTTCAGCGAGAACAGCACGTAGTCCTGGTCACGCCGAACGTGCGTCAAATCAATGCCGGTTTCCTCGCGCACCTCACGCATCATATTGGCGTCGACATCGCAAACACCGTCGATGAAATCCTCGCGCTCGAAGGATCCTGCGGCAAAGTATATGGCGCCGGGATTGGCCGTATCCTTCGCCATGCGGATCGCTACGAGAGCATTGTCACTCGAGATCAGAGCCGCATGGCCAAATGCGTGCTCTGCAAGGTCAGTCGAACGGTTCTTGCGCCAGTGAAGCTGCGTGGCGTAACGCACCTCGTGACAACGCCCCTCAAGCACTGGACCGTTCAACCGCAAGCGTGACAGGAACATCACCCGCCCGTCAAACAGCGCCGGGTTGGCTTTCGCCTCCGCCTCCCAGTTGGCCTCGATTGCGGCCAGATTGGCCTGCTCGTAGGGGTGAGGGCCTGGTTCAGCGCGCACATCAATGCGCTGAACCCTGATCGCAACGCCGCGCGGAATGTCGAAGCTCATCGCCGGTCTAGTCCACGATATCGAGCGTTACCGCCACCGGGCAATGGTCGGACGCCTTTGGCCGGTCCCAGCCAATGCGAGGGTAGCGCTGCACCTCCTGCCCGGGCGGGAACGGCGTACGGTAGGGCTGACCGCTGCGGATGATATCGGGCACCCGCTTTGCGTTGGTGCTTGCCAGGCGGGGCGAGGCCAGAATGTAGTCCAGCTGGCACAGGTGCCGCTCCTTCGGGCCGCGGTTGTGATAGAGCGTCCAGCGATCCATGACCGGGCGCCGCTCCACCAGATTTTCGCAAAACCCGTCGTCCAGCAGGACGCCCAGTGACGAGTTTTGTTCGCGCACGTGTTCAAAGTGATGGTTGTCGAAAACCCCACCGGTGATGACCAGCTTTTCGTAATAGTCGTTGAAGTCGCCGCAGATCACCCAGCGCTTGTCACCTGCGCGGTCCTTGCCGAAGCGCTCCTCGATGATCCTGCGGATGGCCTTCGTTTCCGCGACGCGGATCGGCATCGAGGCATCACGCCCGTTCATGCCGTTGCGCGGTGCGCCCATTGATTTCAGATGGGTGATGTAGATGGTGAGCGGCTTGCCACCGACCGTTACATCGACCTCAAGGCAATCCCGGCGAAAAATCCGCTCATGCTCCTGGTTGCCAGTCGCCTCCAGTTCGGGTGTGTGCAGGCCGAAATCCTTGTAAGTGACATGCGCATGGCTGGTCACGCGCACCAGTTCGATCGGCTGGCCGTCGTCCGTCTCTTCCTGCAGCATGATGCCGACATCTATGCCGCGCGAGTCGTTGCCTGCGGTGGTGTATTTCTTGCGATAACCCTCGCCGACCATCTTGAACAGATAGCCGTATTCGAAGGCGTTCAGCGACTCCATGTTGTCGACCTCGACCAGGCAGATGATGTCTGCCCGGGTCTGGGCAATTGCCAGCGCCGTCTGCTGGCGCATGTCATCGGTGGTGGCCATCTCGCGCGCCTGTTCAAGCAGGCGGTACTCGTTCTCGTCCTTGATATCGTAGAGCGAAAGCAGGCGGTCGCGGTTCAGCTGGTTACGGAAGCCTGAATAGTCGAACTGCCGCATCAGATTTTCGACGTTGAAAGTGGCGAGGCGCAGCGACATGGCTGAGCTATGCCCGGCAGGCGCGGGGTTGGCAAGGCCGCCGGCGCGTGCCGCGGCTCACCGCCGCTCCCCGACCAGGCCGATCCAGCTGGCCCGAATCTGCTCGTTGCTAACGGAGCCGACCGACAGTGGAATGGCGTAGTGGCAGAGTTCTTCCTCGGTATGGCCGCATGAAAAGCCGGGACATTTCTGGATCCGCCGGACAATGTGCTTGCCCGGCACGCAGGAGAATTCAATCGCTGACCCGTTGAAGGGCTCGATTGAATTCATCGGGATTGTATCGATGGAAGCAGCTTCCACGCGCTTCGTGTCGATGTTCCGCTTCGTGTAGTTGACGACGACATCCCTGCTCGCCTCATCCCTCGAAACAAGCTGCCACTCCTCCCGGAATGCCTCGTCTGCAATCCTGCCAACCCAGACGACGCTGGCCAACGCTCCGGGAGCCGGATTGACAGTCTGGCCCGGTGGCGGACCAACTTGCCGGTTCCCGTCGGGGATCATGGAAAGCTGTTCCGGCTGCTTCCCGGGCGCCGGGCTGGCGGGTTCGGGCGAGGCATTGGTCAGCGCAGTTGCATTTTTGCTGGCGGCTTCGAGATGCTGCCGGAGCCGGCTGACGTCGGCCGGGTCCGTGGCTCGAAATATCAGCTGGCGACGGTCGAGCCGGCAACTGTCTTCGGGGCCGAGGCATACGTTTAGACTGATCTGGTAATCGATACATTCCGAACCGTCGGAGCAGGCGATAGCGAAACCCTTGTCGCTGTCAGTCAGGTCAATCCGGGCCAGTCGGTCAACCGGCACCGTTGCCGAGGCGGCAAACTGGTGAAGCCGCTTGTTGTCCCACGCGTTGGTGAACCTGTCGCCAGCGATGCTGTATCTCAATACGTTGGCTTGCGGGTCGTAACGGAGGTCAGTCACCATTTCCTTGACGGGCTGACCACCCATCTCGAACTCACTGAGGAAACTGACCGGATCGAGCGGTGACACAGCCTCAGCCGGCGTGGCCTCAACAGCAGGCTTGCCTGCCTCTTGCTGTGGTTCGACCAGCGCAATTTGCGCGGGCCGACTGGACAAAACAAACTCTCCAACCATTTCGTCATAGTAGGCAGGCCGCTGCAGATGTCCGTTTTCCTGTACGGCAAGCGCTGGAACGCGAACCTTCAACTTGTCGGCCAGGGCCCGGATCCCCTGCCCTGCCACGGCCAGTTCCTCGACCAGAAGCCGGGTGAAGACGGAGTTCAGACCCTGCGTCGCGGTGTCCGTACTCAGACGGTCGAGTGCGCGCTGACCGTAGCTGGCGGAATACAGAACAGCGAAACCCTTGGCCTGCGACATCTCCACAGCAAGGCCGCGGGAATCACCTAGCGAGCGCGAGAGATCACCTTCGACATTCAACGGATTGTCCCTGCAGGCGTCGAAAATCGCGAACGTGATCCTGGCGCCGGAAGCGGCGATGGTCTGGATGATCTCCTTCTCGCTGATCGCGCTGCTGGCAAGACGGGCCTCCTCGGCCTTCGTGTTGTTGCGGGCCTTCGGAATGTCAGACGGGAGATAGAGATTCGCGCCGAAATTCACGCCATGGCCGGCGAAGTAGAACACCGCCGCATCGTCCTTGGTCAGTTTTGCAGCGAAATCGTAAAGCGCCTCGATAAACTGGGCTCTCGTCGCATTGTGAACCACCGTCGGCGTTTCGAACCCCATGTCCCCGAGTGCCCTGGCCACCGCGTCGGCATCGTTGACAGCGGTCAGCAGCTGACTGCGATTATCAAGGTTCGGATAGGCGTTGTTGCCAATCACCAAGGCCATGCGCCTGCCTTGCGCAGATGCCTGTGACGCGGCAACCAGCAGCAATGCGGCGCACAGGAAGGCAACAAGAGAACGGGCGAAATGCATCACCAGGCCTTTGGGTCCGACATTTTCATCCTACCGTTTCAGGCAAACGGGATGCAAATGTCAAATCTGCTTTGGGTGCCTGGCGGGTTTCAGGTGAACGGCCGCGCCCGGCGGAGGGCAAGTGAACCGAAGAGCGATGGGTCTGGACCAACTTACCGTTGCATCCGGAACCTTTCTGTTCATGCGACGTTCATGTCGACCGGCGCAGCGTCGCCTCATGCGCGGTAGAGTCCGCGCCGTCTCTTTTGGGGAGAAGACTTCGATGAAACGATCCGCTTCACTGTTACTCAGCGGGCTTCTGGGACTCGCAACTTTTGCCGTGCCGGCAGCAGCCGCGCCGGTTTCTCCACTCGCGGTCTCCACGCCGGCGCAGGTCAGCGCGCCGGTACAGACTGTGCAGGCAGACAGCGACAATGATCCACAATGGCGCCGCCGTGGTGGCCGCGAATGGCGCGGCGACCGGGGTGCGCGCGAATGGCGCGGCGACCGGGGTCGTCAGTGGCGTGGTGATCGCGGCGACAAACTTCGTTATGCGCGTCGTTACGGCGGGCCGCGCTATGGCTACAACCGCCCCTATTATCGCAGCAATCGCCCCTACCGGCCCTACTATGGTGGTTATGGTGGCTACCGGCCATATGGCGGCAGCGGGGTCTATCTGCAGATCGGCCCACCCGCGCCATATTACTACGCGCCGCGCCGCGCCTACCGGACACAGGGCAGCGCCCATGTTCGCTGGTGCCATTCGCGCTACCGGTCATACCGGGCCTATGACAACACCTACGTGCCCAAGCGCGGGTACCGCGCCCAGTGCGTGTCGCCCTACAGCTACCGCTACTGATCAACGCCTGCCGTTGACATCGATCCGGCGCCTTCGGGCGCCGGTTTTCGTTGAGCTATGCCTTTTTGGCTATTCCAGCGCGACGCCGACCACTGACATTGTGCGCCAGACGACCTTCGCCTTGTGCTTCTGTGGCTCGGGAGCAATCACCAGCTCAAACTCTGATGGCAGGGCGAATGTCTCGCCGAAAGACAGCCGGGCGCCCTTCTCGCTGACATTGCGTGCGACGCATTCGAAGACGCTGTAGCCCTTGTTGAAACTCGCGACTGCGCCTCGCAGGCATTTGTGCCGGGTGTTTTCGCGCCGCTCGGCAAATACCTCTCCATCGACGCCAATCGACTTTTCGGTAATGGGACTCATCGGTTACCTCCTGCCACCACTGGTGTGAGACACCTGCGAAAACCGTGCCAGGGCGATTTGTATCGAAATGAACCAGTTGGGTGCCGCAACGCCCAAATAAAATGCAGAACCGGCGGACAGTGCCGCCGGTTCACGCATTTAACCTGGATGATCAGTTCAGGACGTTCGCCACCTTACGAAAGGATGGCGGCGGTGGTGGTCAGGCGGAGGCCTCAAGTCATACGATTTGGGACGAACTATCACACTTTCGCCCATCGACCCGATTGCCTTGACGATCATACACCGTCCTCCTGTTGTCGATGGAGAACAGAATGCAAGATCGGTGCCAACAGATCGTTAATGGCGGCCTGCCAGCGACCACGCCTTTGCCAGGCATGGTTACGCCGTGATTGCCAGAGGCTTCGGCTTTTGCGCGCGCCGCTTCAGAACGTGCGCACCTTGTCGCCAAGCACTTTGCGGGCCTCCTCGTACTTTGTCCGCGCGGTAGCTATCCCCGCATCCAGTTCGTCCAGCGCCTTTTCCTGATCCAGCATTTTCTGCGCGTAGAGACGCGCCAGATCAGAGCCCTGGGGTGCTGCGCCGATGTTCTCGCGGATGCGCTCCTGGTCAGAGGCCACCGTCGAGCGTTCATCCTGCAGGCGCGACAGGGTCCTGCTTGCCTCGTCGCTGGCGCGGGCGGCCTCGGCAATGGTCGCAAGCCGCGCCCTGGAATCAGCGTCCAGTTCGGTGCTGACCATCAGCGCCTCGATGCGATCGGCGGTGACGTCGGCGATGCTGATGACATCGATGAAGGGCCGCTCCATGACCACCTTGTACTCCAGGCTCTTGCCAGCCTCGACCTCGAAGCGCATGCGATAGGCGGCGCCTGCGATGGTCGCCTCCTCCTGCTTTGGCTGCACCAGGCGCCAGTCCTGCATGCGCGGCTGCTCTATGACCATCTTGCGGTTGTCATCGGACGTGTTGCGTACACGGTAGAGTGTTGTCTGGCGCATGCGGCTCTCGACCTGCAGCGACCCATCGACAGAGCGCACCTTTGACACCGCCGAAGCCGAGCTCTCCTCACGGTCGATCAGCACTTTCTGGTCACCGCCGAAACCGACAAGCCGCGACAGACCGGAGGGCAGCAGCGGGAACAGCGCCTCACCGGAGAAGAGCGGGCCGGACGGCGTCGGCTCGTAGATTGTCGCCGCACCGCCGGGGAGCGAAACAGCGGAATTGTTGGTCAGGGTCAGCGCCTGCCACGGATTGCGCCCTGCCCCCTGGTACCAGGCAACAGACTCGGCTGGCACCTTCTGGTCAACGAAAGGAATGGTGAGGCTGTCGCCAGACCCGACACTGACAGGCATGGACAGCGTGAAGCTTGCGCCGGCCGTGTTCTCCTCGCCGGCAGATGGCGCGGCCTCGGCGGGCTCGCTCATGTAGTTCGACACGGCGGCCTGATCCATGGCCGCTTCGGGAGCGCCCTTCTGCAGGATCATGGCGCGCGAGCGCGTGGGCGCGGGAACCGGCGCAAAGGCTGCGCCTGCTGCCTGAGGTTCCATCTGGATCTGCCCCTGGTCAGTGCGCGGCATGGCACTGCGGCTGACCGGCGGCGCAATCGTCTGGCGGGCGACATAATAGGGATCGTACAGCGCCTGGCGGAACGTCACGGGTGCCGCAGACGAAAGCGTAACCTGAACATCGTTCCACGGATTTCCGGTCATGTTTTCCAGCACAACCCAACCCTGTAGCCGGGCCTGGTCCTCACCCTGCGCAGGCAGTGTCAGGCGGTAGGCGCTTTTCCATACCGGGGCCTCGGCCACATAACCGATACGTACGGTGCGCTCGCCGCCCTGCGCGAGCTGGATGGAGATGTCGCGGCCGGAACGATCCTGGGAGGCGCGCAAGGCGCCAAGTGCGCTGGCGACCTGCTCGCCCAGCCGCGCATCCGCAAACTCGAGCCCCTGTGCATCCTCAAGGATGAACTGGTCGAGCGTCACGCCGGAAAACACCGAGACGCGGGTGCGGGTGATGGTCGCGCCATCCTTGTCGGTGGTGGTCTCGGCCTGGACACTGGCGATGCGTCCGGCAATGGCGCGCGGTCCCGACACCTTGATCTCGGCGCCCTTCAGCGCGGCCATGAGTGCGGGCATGGAATCCAGATCGCCGCGGCTGAATGGCAGCGATGCAAAGGCCTCATCGGCGCCGGCCTTGCCCGGCAATGTTGCGGAGCCCGGACCGGCAGGGTCAAGAATCAGCATGCTCTTCAGGATATCGTCGACCTGATCGAGGCGGGCACGCAGGGTCAGCACGTCCTTGCCAGAGACCTTCGCCTCATACTCAAAATAGCCGACGCCGCCGGTTCCCAGCACGGCGCGCTTGAGCACCAGGTCTGCGGCCTGCGCCTGCGCTGCTGTCATGGCGGTTGCTCCCAGAAGAATTGCTATCAGTTGACGCATTGCGCACTCCGTTTTCGGAAGTCGGGCGACGCTGGTTGACGTTCATGTCAAAAGCATGAGCCGGGATGTCGCTTTCCCGGCCAGGGCGCAGATCATGCGCAGTGTTTTGACGAATCCTCCAGAAGGAAGCTTGGGGTGGGCAAGAATTTATTTCAACGTGATTGACGCGGATCGCCGATCTGCCCCTGCAGTTTGCGGGTAAAGCGTGTCGCGATCTTTCAAATTTGCTCCGTACGCTTCAAGTCTTCAGCTTTGTCGCATGTCGTTCTCGCAAAACCGCGTCACAGTTTTGCGCGACATGCTTTAGCGCACCTGATCCAGCAGGCGCTTGCACTCCAGAAGGTCGAACAGGGCTTCTTGCAGCAGCGCACGGTTGTCGCGCGAAAGCTTGCCGGCATCTGCAGTGACCGGTCCATCATCCGCCTTTCCGCCGAGGCCGAAAAAACGCTTGCTTGGCTTCACCCTGGAGGTGCCCACAAGCGCATCGTCATCGTCCAGACCAGAGAGATCCGGAGAAGCTGCGTCAGCCTCTGCGAGCTTGCGCTGGGCAATTGCCTCGACAGCGGCGATGTCGCCCGCGCCGACGGCGACGACGAACTGGTTGCCGTTATCCTTGAGCAGTTTCTGTACGCCCTTGATGGTGTAGCCCTGATCGTAGAGCATATAGCGGATGCCCTTGATCAGCTCGACATCCTGGGGGCGATAGTAGCGGCGGCCGCCGCCGCGCTTCATTGGTTTGATCTGTGTGAAACGGGTCTCCCAGAACCGCAACACATGCTGCGGCAAATCCAGATCCTCGGCGACTTCGCTGATAGTACGGAAGGCGTCAGGACCTTTGTCCATGGATCATTTTCCCCGTGTCGCGAATCAATATCCCATTTCAGACAGTTGCTGGCGCTTATTCAAGCCTTACGGGAGATTTGCAGGGAAATTTGAAGATTGTTGCGGCCTACTTGGCCGACTTCGTCCTGCGCCCCGAGTGAGCGCGAAGGATGCGGCTCTTCAGAACATTGGACGCCTTGAAGGTCATGACACGGCGGGGAAGGATGGGAACCTCCTCACCGGTTTTCGGATTGCGACCGATGCGCTGGTTCTTGTCGCGCACCTGAAAGGTGGCAAAAGACGAGAGCTTCACAGTTTCGCCCCGCACGATGGCGTTGCAGACCTCATCGAGGACCGATTCAACCAGTTCGGCCGATTCCGTTCGCGACAGCCCGACTTTTCGATAAACGGCCTCAGCCAGGTCGGCCCTGGTTATGGTCTTGCCGCCCATTGCGAGCTACCCCCCTGAAAAAGCAGAACAAAATCGAAGCCGAGACCCTAATCAAGCTCACCGCATATGGCAATATGCGAAACCGCTTTAATGATTACCAGCGCAACAAAACCGCGCCCCAGGTGAATCCGCCGCCCATTGCCTCCAGCAATACCAGATCACCCTTTTTGATGCGTCCGTCCGCGACGGCGACCGAAAGTGCCAGTGGAACGGAGGCGGCCGAGGTGTTCCCGTGCCGGTCGACAGTGATCACCACCTTGTCGTCGGCGATGCCCAGCTTCTTTGCCGACGCATCGATGATGCGCTTGTTGGCCTGGTGCGGGACAAACCAGTCGAGATCGTCGGCAGTTATACCCGCAGAGGAGAATGTCGCCTCGATCACGTCCGTAATCATGCCAACCGCGTGTTTGAAGACCTCGCGGCCCTCCATGCGCAAATGACCGACCGTGCCTGTAGTCGAAGGGCCACCGTCAACGTAGAGCTTTTCCTTGTGCTCGCCATCGGAGCGGAGGCTGACCGCCAGCACGCCGCGATCATCTGCGGTGCCAGGCTGCTCGGAGGCTTCCATGACGATCGCCCCTGCCCCGTCGCCAAAGAGCACGCAGGTGCCGCGATCATTCCAGTCGAGAATGCGCGAAAACGTTTCGGAACCGATGACCAGGATGCGCTTTGCCACACCGCTGCGGATATAGGCATCTGCCGTTGTCACGGCGTACACGAAGCCGGAGCAAACAGCCTGCATGTCAAAGGCGAAGCCATGCCGCATGCCAAGCCGGCGCTGGATTTCAACGGCAGTTGCCGGGAACGTGTTGTTCGGGGTCGATGTCGCCAGCAGGATCATGTCCACGTCAGCAATATCGACGCCGGCGTCCTGCATTGCCGCGCGCGCCGCAGCCTCGCCCAGCGAGGCCGTGGTCTCGTCGTCGGCCGCGATGTGACGCTGGCGGATTCCCGTGCGCTGGACGATCCATTCGTCTGACGTTTCGACCATACCGTCGAAATCGGCATTCTTCATTATGCGCCGCGGCAGCGAAGAGCCGGAGCCGCGCACTATCGACCTGATCACCCTTTTTCCCGCCCTTTAAGTCTCTGTTTCTTCTTCCTGGTCATCCGGCTGGATGGCCGGCGATTGTGGGTATTTCGCATGGAACAGGTCAAGATCGGCCTCAATCCGGTCCAGCAGCCTGTTTCGTACCATGTCGTAGGCGAGTTCTATCGCTGCGGCAAACCCTTCGGCGTCGGTTCCCCCATGGCTTTTCACCACAATCCCGTTGAGACCAAGGAAAACACCGCCGTTCGAGCGGCGCGGATCCATCTTCTCGCGCAGCGTATCGAATGCACCCTTTGCGAAGGCATAACCAATTTTCGAGGCAAGCGTGCGGGACATCGCGTCGCGAAGGTACTGCGCGATCTGCCTTGCGGTTCCCTCTGCGGTCTTCAGGGCGATATTGCCGGCGAAGCCTTCAGTGACCACCACGTCGACCGTGCCCTTGCCGATATCGTCGCCCTCGACGAAGCCGGTATAGTTGAGCGAGCCGAGGTTTGAGGCGCGCAGCAGCCGGCCGGCCTCCTTGACCTCTTCCTGACCCTTGACCTCCTCGACGCCAACATTCAGCAGACCAACGGTCGGCCTTTCGATGTCAAAGATAGATCGCGCCATGCCCGAGCCGAGGATGGCGAAGTCGATCAACTGCTGGGAGTCCGCACCGATCGTGGCGCCGACATCAAGCACGACGCTCTCGCCGCGCAGTGTCGGCCAGACTGCGGCGATTGCCGGGCGCTCGATATTGGCCATCGTGCGCAGGCAGAATTTCGACATGGCCATGAGCGCGCCGGTATTTCCGGCCGACACGCAGGCGTCGGCGTCACCGGTTTTCACAGCCTCGATGGCACGCCACATGGACGACTTCCACCGACCGTTGCGCAAGGCCTGGCTCGGCTTCTCATCCATCCGCACCGCGACCTCGCAATGCGTGACCTGGCTGATGGCAGCAATGGCGGGATGCTTGTCGAGCACCGGCCGGACCGCTTCCTCCTTGCCATAGATCAGGAAGCGCACGTCCTTGCGACGTTCTGCGACGGCGGCCAGCGCCGGCAAGATCGTCTCCGGGCCGTGGTCGCCACCCATTGCGTCAATAGAAATGCGGATCAAACGGTCGTCACCTTTGTTCTGGGCAGCACGTACCGCCGGATTCGGCGGAAAATAGCGTTTTCGCGGCTGCGCACAACCATCATTCACGTTCACGGCGTGCAAGTGCCGCCTTCAGCTTGCCAGCGAGGCTGCCCTCATCGGGCTCAGCTTCAACTGCGGCGGGCATTTCCTGCGCGGGTGCGTCAGGTTTGCGGGGATATGGATCAAGTCCCAGACCGAAGAATTCCTCTGCCAGCGCGCCAACATCAATCCAGTCGCCGGTGAAGGTTTCCGGACTGTCGTCGCCTTCTGCATCAAGGATGATTTCGCCGCCCTGGCCGAATCCTTCCCGGCCAAGCCTGGAGTTTTCGGGGAGAAAAACCGTCTCGAACGGCTCGCTTACGACATTTTCGAGCGGCTCCAGCGTCACCACGCAGGTCTGCTCGACCTTTGCCTGCACTTTCCCGGCTACACGCACGCCGTTGCGCTTCCACGGCGTGACGGTCATGTCGACGCGCAATGAGGCCACGCCATTCAGCCCGTGGAGTTCGGCCAGGGCAGCGCGCTGCTTTTCGCTGGCGTCAATGCGTACGGGCATGCCCTTCTGTGGCAAGCGCGCGACGTTGACCGGATATGATATCGGACTTTGCGCCTGTTCCATACCGGTCACCCCTGCGCGACCGCTGTCGGGAAAGCCAGTTCTCCCGACTGGATATCGGTTGCAGGCTGTTGCGCGAGCGCTGCGGCAGCCGAAAGGGCGTAGCGCGCGAGGGCGGCCGGACGGGCGTCCCCGGTTTCCTTCGGCCAGATATTGCGCGCCAGTGCCCCGGCGAGCGCCGGAATATCTTCAGCGTCAAGGGCCGCATTATAGGCTGCGGCGCGGCCATAATGCATCTTCGCCAAGCGTTTCATGCGTTTTGGTACGCCCATATCGCCGACGCCAAGTTCGCGCAGCGAGTGATCAACCTCAAGGAAGAAGTGGTCCGTCACCTCCTGGGCGACATCGCGCAACGCCGCCTCATCAGCGCGCATGCGCCGAAGCGCCAGCACCATGTGCAGCGACATCATCTCGTAGCGCCCAAGCGGTGTGTCAGGCACACCCCAGTCTGAATAAAAGACCGGCTGCCGCGCGGCTGCCACGATCTTCAGGTACAGCGCCTCGGTAATCGCACGATTCGAAGCCCGGTCGCGGCGAAAAAGTCGATTGAACATGGGTCGAAGATCACCTTACGGCCAGAATGGGGGACATGTTGCATATCCGCGCGGGCTGGTTTACCGCTTCCGCCGATAGTTGCAAGCTTGCCCGTATTTGATGGAGTTGTAGTTGAAAGCTGTTGTTTTCAAGTCCTCAGCGGTCGCCGTGACCCTTTTGGCTGGCCTCGCCATCTCCGGATGCAATACCAAAAAGACATTTGGCGACCTGACGCCCGGCGAGACCCTCTCACAGGGATATGTTGTTGACCCGCAGGCGCTGGAGATGGTGCCGGTCGGATCGAGCCGCGAACAGGTTATCCTGGCACTCGGTACCCCATCCACGACGGCGACGTTCGATAACGAGGTTTTCTACTACATCTCGCAGACACGCCGCCGCTCTGTGGCATTCCAGAACCCGAGGCTGGTCAACCAGCGCGTGCTGGCTGTCTATTTCGGCCCGGATGACCGCGTTTCGCAGATTGCCGACTATGGCATGAAGGACGGCAAGCTGTTCGACTTCATCACCCGCACAACGCCGACCGGCGGCAAGGACCGCACGTTCCTCGGCCAGATCATGGCTGGTGGCGGTGGTGCGAGCAGCATCGGCAGGGGCCTGCTGGGCGGCTGATACGCGGCCTGTATTGCTGACGCGCACAGGGTTGAACCAAACCGTCCAATCGAAAGCCTATTGGGCGGAGCATGACAGCTCGACCGGGCCATTCATTTGTTTTGAACCATGCTCACGAACGGGTTCGAAAGGCCTTGGCTATAGAAATGCGCGACATCAACTGTGGTGCGCTGTCATGCAATCAGCCGGAAACTTCGTGATTGGCGCCCTCAAGGCGGTTGCCGTCCTGGCCCTTGTGCTAGCCCTGGTTACTGGCTCGATGCTGGCTTTCGAACTGGCCGGAGCGACGCACATCGACATTATGTCTGCGGTGATCACGAGAGAGATTCCCATCGCGATTGGCATAATGTGCATCTATCTTGCCATCACCTATTACGTGACGCGGTCCAACCTTGCCCAGATCTCCGGGGGTGTTGTTGCGTCGTTCTTTCTCATTGGCGTGTTCGCGCGAGCCCTGAATGACTCGTCGTTGTCGATGCATCCATTCTGACAGAGCCAGCCGGGCAGTAGCTCCTGCAGATCCTAGCCGGGTTTGGGCGGAACATTCTGCGACTGTCCAAGCCCTGCCATTGTACCAGCCATTCACTTGTTTTGAACTATGTTCATGAACTGGTTCGAAATGCATCCAGGTTAACCTGCGCTGCATCAACTGTGGTGCGCTGTCATGCATTCGGCCGGAAACTTCATCATTGGTGCCCTCAAGGGGCTTGCCGTCATGATCCTGGGAGCGGTCCTGCTTGCAGGATCGATCCTTGTGTTCGATTTTGCCGAACGAACGGCCGGCGACTTTATGTATCTGGTTGTCGTCGCGATTGGCATCGTATGCGCCTATCTTGCCATCACCTATAACTGGACACGGGGCAGCCTCGCGCAGGTCGTCGGAGGCGCCGTTGCGCCTCTCCTCGTCGCTGGCGCGTTCGCGGGAGCCTATACCCTGCAGAACTCGCCCTTGTCTGAATATTGGGAGAGACCACGCAACTACGAGCAACACAATGTGGCACGGCCAGTCGGCAAGATTGACCTGCTGGTCGTCACTGAATGCAAACAGATTTGCATCCGCGCATTGTTTGGCAGGTTTGCGAATGCGGTGGGCGTTCTGGCACCACGACAGCCAGGGGATTCTGCGCCCGTCGTCAGCGAGACGTACCGCCTGTATAGCGGCGAGCAGTGCATCAAGGACAAATCCGGGATAGCACTCGAACTGCGAAAGCTTGGCTTCTTTGACCGGTGCATTCTTTCTGACAAAACCAGCCGGGCCGTCCCCGCTGCAATCTGGCTCAGGAGCCGTGATGATCAGGTTCCCGGCGGGCTGAACAGCAAGTATGGCAAGGTCGCAGCGCGCTATAGCCAGAATGACATGCAAATCCTGGCCGCGCAGCGGATTGGCCCGACAGCGGCACAGCCTGAACTGGCACGCTGGCAGTATAACCCGAAACTGCGCGAGAACAGTGATGTGCTCTCGCGCTTTCTTGCCTCTCTCACAGGTGTGGAGGAGGCGCGCACCGACGAACTCGCGAGTGGTCACTCAACGCCTGAACGCGTTGAGACGCTCCAGCGCGCGGCGAGCTATCTGCAGTACGATATTGATGCGATGATTGATTACATCAAGGCCGGCAGCGAGCCCGACGACCGCTGGATGGTAGGCCCCGACAACGGCTTGGTGGTCAGGGAGATAGCGGCGAGCATCTGTGCGCGGGAAAAGACCGAGGATGACCGGACCTTCTGCGCCATTTACTACAACAGCCGGCTGAGAGAGGTCATGGATTGCAGAAAGCACGTCGAGGTCTCTATCGACGAGTTCATCGAGATCCAGGCAAAACGCAAGGAAGCACCGCCAGGCAAGGTTCGCGAAAGCTGCACGGCAGCCCGCCTGCCAACATCGTAGCCACTGACGCCGCCTTCCCGGCGCCCGGACAAAAAACCCGCTGGCTTGCGCCAGCGGGTTCTGTTGCCTGCGACATCGGGGCAGTTACCCGCCCAGACCTGTGTTGAAGCATGATCCTGGCCCAGGCAGGCAGCTCAAAGGCTGCGCTGCCTGCGGATCAGTCTCGCTTATCCGTGCGCCAGAACTGCCAGAAGCAGCAGCGCCACGATGTTGGTGATCTTGATCGCCGGGTTCACGGCGGGGCCGGCGGTGTCCTTGTGGGGGTCGCCGACAGTGGCCCCGG
>CAYZQP010000057.1:0-2240 GCA_964480545.1 uncultured Mesorhizobium sp.
GAACTCTTGCCCGTGCATCATGAAGTCGCCGTCGCCGGCCCACACCACAACTTCCCGCTCCGGGAAAACCAGCTTCGCCGCCACGCCCGCCGGCATGCCGTACCCCATCGTGCCCGAGGTTGGGGCCGCCTGCCCGTTGAAGCGGCGATAGCGGTGGAAGCGATGCATCCAGGTGGCAAAGTTGCCGGCACCGTTGGCGATGATCACGTCTTCCGGCAGGTGTTCCTCCAGCCAGGTCATGATGGGTCCCATCTTCACAGCGCCAGGTCCGTCAGTAGGTGGCGTTGACCATTGCAGGTAGCTCGCGTGAAGCTCTTTCGTCTGGGCGGCCCAGCGCGGTGTCTGGCCCGGTGCAGTCTTGCTGAAGGCAGCGGCGAAAGCCCGGCTGGTAGCATTGATGGCCAGCGTCGGGCGGTAGACGCGGCCAAGCTCTTCCGGCTCAGGGAAAATGTGGACCAGCTTCTGATCGGGGTAGGGGCTCTTCAGCAGTGTATAGTCAGCCGAGGGCATCTCGCCAAACCGGCAGCCCACAAGCAATACCAGATCGCTCGCCTTGATATAGGCCGAGAGTTTCGGGTTCGCGCCGATGCCGATGTCGCCGGCATAGCATTCATGCAACTGGTCGCAGAGCGTTTGCCGCCGGAACGAGCAGCCGACCGGCAGCTTCCAGGTGTTGATCGCGGCGCAAATCTGCCCCACGGCCTCCTCGGTCCAGCGCGAGCCGCCGAGTACGACGAATGGGCGCTCTGCTCCGTTTAGCAGATCAACGAGTTGATCCATCTCGTCCGCACCGGGGCGGGTCTCGACCGGCGTGTAGGGCAGGGGCGTGACGGTCTCGACCTCGTCGGTCAGCATGTCCTCCGGCAGTGCGATGACCACCGGGCCCGGACGGCCTGACGTCGCCACCGCAAAGGCGCGCGTCACCAGTTCCGGGATGCGCTTTGCGTCGTCGATCTCGACAACCCACTTGGCCATCGAGCCGAAGAACGCCTTGTAGTCCATCTCCTGAAAGGCTTCGCGCTCCTTTATGCCGCGTGCAATCTGGCCGATGAACAGGATCATCGGGTTGGAATCCTGGCTGGCGATATGAACGCCGGCAGAGGCGTTGGTGGCGCCTGGCCCGCGTGTGACGAAGCAGATGCCGGGCTTGCCGGTCAGCCGTCCCTCGCAGTCGGCCATCATGGCAGCACCACCTTCCTGGCGGCAGATGACATTGCGGATGCTGGAATCATGCAGCGCGTCGAGCACGGCCAGATAGCTCTCGCCCGGCACGGAATAGATGCGTTCAACGCCGTTGGTCTCCAACACGTCCACGATAAGCTGGCCGCCTGTGCGTGTCGTCATTTCTCCTCCAACTCCCGCAACACTTCCTCCGTATGCTCGCCTAGCCGTGGCGAGGGGCGACCGTAACTCAACGGCGTCCCGGACATCACTATCGGAGTTCGCACCCCAGGAAGGCTAGTGCCAACAGTGTCCTGGAGATCGATCCTGATACCCCGCGCGATGGCCTGCGGGTCGGCGAAAGCCTGAGCGATATTGTTGATCGGTGCGGCAGGCACACCTGCCTGCTCCAATGCCGCCAGCAGCGCGTCGCGCCCGAATGTTGCCAATGCCAGTACAAGGTGCGCGCGCAGTTGCTCGCGGTTTTTCACACGCGCGGCATTGGTAGCGAAGTCGGCATCGATCGCGAGCGCCTCCAGCCCAAGCACGCCACAGAGCTTGCGGAACTGCCCGTCATTGCCGCAGGCGAGGATGAAATGGCCGTCCTTCACCGGCAGCACCTCGTAGGGGGCGATATTGGGATGCGCATTGCCCATCTGCACCGGCGCATTGCCGGAGACGAGGTAGTTCAGGTTCTGGTTGGCGAGCACCGCCATCTGCGTGTCGAGCAGGGCCATGTCGAGATGCTGCCCATCGCCTGTGGCCTCAGCGTGGCGCAAAGCGGCCTGAATGGCGATCACCGAATAGAGCCCCGTGAAAATGTCGGTGACGGCAACGCCGACCTTCTGCGGCTCGCCGCCGGCGGGACCGGTGATCGACATCAGGCCCGACATGCCCTGGATGATGAAGTCATAGCCGGCACGCGGGGCGTAAGGCCCGTCCTGGCCAAACCCGGTGATCGAGCAGTAAACCAGCTTCGGGTTCAGCGCCTTCAGGCTGTCATAGTCGAGGCCGTATTTCTTCAGCCCGCCCAGCTTGAAGTTCTCGATCAGCACATCGGCGGAAGCCACGAGTTTTCG
>CAYZQP010000057.1:2250-7917 GCA_964480545.1 uncultured Mesorhizobium sp.
GTTTTCGAATCTTTTCTGCCCCCTCGGGCGTGGCGAAATCGATCACCACCGCGCGCTTGCCGCGATTGCAGGCGTGGTAATAGGCGGCTGACAGGTTCTCGCCGTCGGCTCCCTCGATAAAGGGTGGACCCCATTTGCGGGTGTCGTCGCCCTCGGGGCTTTCGACCTTGATGACGTCGGCACCGAGATCGGCCAGAAGCTGGCCTGCCCATGGGCCGGCGAGAATGCGCGCGAGTTCAATGACGCGGACGCCGGAGAGAGGGGCGCTCATGCTCCCTTCTCCTGCTCGTATCGGTGCTTGAAGGTCACGCGGTCAGCCCAGTCGATAAGATCCAGCGTCACCTGATCCCGGTTGATCTCGTTCAGAGTTTCGTGCCGGGTTTCGGCGTAGATCTTTGAATTCAGATTCGTAAACTGCATTGCGGTCATGCGCCCTGCGAGATCACTCACCGCCTTGCCGCCATCGGTTGCAGGATCCTTCTCGCCGCCAACCAGCAGGAAGGGCAGGTCGCGATCGACATTCACAAAGCTCTTGTCGTCGGCACCATTGAACACAAAGCCGAACAGATCCTGCCAGAGCGAGACGGAGGCATCCCAGCCGCAGAGCGGGTCGGCGATGTATTTGTCGACTTCTGCCGGGTCGCGTGAAAGCCAGTCAAACAGCGTGCGGTGGTTTGGCACCTTCTTGCCCCAGGCCTGAAAGGTCAGCCTGGGCAGAATGCGCGAAGGCACGTCCGACCCCAGACGGAACCGCTCAAAGGCGAGGATTGCCTGACCGACACGGCCTATGTTTCCAGCCGAGAAGTTCGCATTCCACACTGCCGCTCCGGCCAGATTGGAGGAGTGGCTCAGCACGTAGTTCAGCGTGATAATGCCGCCCATTGAATGGCCAAAGATGATCAGCGGCAGCGACTGGTGTGTGCGGCGGATCACATCGTGAATGGCGGCGATGTCGCCTAGCACCTTTTCGCGCCCATCCTTGAACGAGAAGACACCGAGTGGCGCATCCGGTGCGGTCGTGTAGCCGTGACCGCGATGGTCATGCGCGTAGACATGGTAGCCGCGTGCGGCCAGCGCATCGGCAAAGCGCGCATAGCGTGCAGCATGCTCCGCCAGCCCATGGTTGATCTGGATGATACCGCGGGGCTTGGTGTCGGCCTTGCGCATGTAGAGGTTGACTGCCGCGCCAGTCGGCGACTGCAAGGTATGCTGATGTGTAAATGGCATGCACGGTTCTCCCGGTCCGACTGTTGACGTCCATGCTGCGCGCGTCAAGCTTCCGCAGCGTCCGTCTGTGGGCATAGGGAGCCAATCGACAGCCGCAGATTGAATGCACCAACCTGCGGCTGCTGATCCAGACCTTATAGCCTGAAGGTTCGCACCTCATTGCCGCGCTCGAGGTTGCGGTTGGTGTGGAAGGTCTCTGCTTTGCGCGCCTCACGATCCGCTTCGCCGAGCGCTGCAATCAGCATCATCAACCTTGCAATCGCCAGTGCCTTGTTGCGGTGTTGCGAGCGCTCATCCCGTGCCAGCACCGCCAGCCCGGTCGGAATGTGCGTTGCCCGCACGGCCGAATCGGTGGTGTTCTGGTGCTGGCCGCCCGGACCGCCGGCGCGCAGCGTCTCGAAGCGGATGTCTGCAAGATCAAGCCCGTTTTGCGCGGCTGGATCTGGCGGCTCCATGACCGAGACTCCAACGAACCAGTTCTGTCTTTTGTGACCGGGTCTGACCGGGCTTTTGAAGACAAAACGGATCGTGCCGGCGAAGGCCCGCGCGACAGCGCCGGCATTGTCGCCATCGAGCGTGACGACTGCCGATTTCGGTCCGTGGCGGTCCGGTTCTGGACCGCGCGCAATCTCCACCGTGCAGCCGTCGCGCCGCGCCTGCGCCTCGATCTCACGGATCAGGGCGACCAGCGCGATGCGGCACTCGGCCGGGCCATTGCCGGCGGTGAGAAGCAGATCAACGACCATGACGCGCCTCCCGCGAGCGGACACGCCGCCAGTTTTCCGTTTTTACCGGCTCCGGCTGTTCGGCATAGGCTTTTTTGTAGGTGATGAGCGGGCGCATCTCTGCGACCGGTTCGACCAACCCGAAGCCAGCAAGATCGTCGACGACCTTGCCGGCATCCTTGTAGGCGAGTGCCGCCTCCTCAATCACCAGATTGCGGTCGTCGCAGATGAGCTTGCCGCCCCATTTGTTGCGCAGCAGTTCCTCCCGTTCCGAGCGGGTGCGGCCAACGCGGCCGTGCATGGTGGCGCGGTCGTACTTGCGGCCGGCACCATGCGAGATCGCGCCGAGTGCTGCATCGACGCCGGGCAGGGCGGTGACGATATAGCTGGCGCTGGCGCGCGACCCTGCCACGGGTGCCGTCCCACTACCCGACACGTCAGCTGCGCCCTTGTGGTGGACAAACCCGCGCTCCGTTGCCCGCACAAGGTTGTGCGGCACGTCAGTGATCAACACCGCCTCGGCACCTAAGGCCGCCGCTGCCCGCGCGGCGATCAGCTTGCGGTTGAGAGCTGCCCACTTCACCGCCGCGTCGTGGCGCATCAGCCAATCGTGTGCGACCTCGCTGCCGGGGTCGAGCCCGTCATTCAGCGAGCCCGCCGCCTGAACACGCTCGAAGATCGAGGCGCCCAGACCGCGCGAGCCCGAATGCACCAGCAGATAGAGCCGGTCGCGGTCGAGCCCGCCATCTCCAACCATCTGCACCTCGCAGAAATGGTTGCCGCCGCCGATATCGCCGAGCGAGTCCGGCCAGAGTGCTGCCGACAAATCGGCTGCCTCCAGTTCCGCGCGGGGATCGAACGGCTCGTGCTCCATCATGGCGCGCAGCCTTGGCTCGGCCCGGTCAAGCCTGAACTTGCGCGGGGCGAGGTCGAGCGCAAACAGCGCCATGCCGCAGCCGATATCGTTGCCGATCAGTTGCGGGTAAAGCCGTTCCGACAGAGCCGCCATGCCGGTCGGCCCGTATTTGCCCGGATGCAGATCCGGGAAGAGTGCCAGCGCGCGCATGCCGGGAAGCCCCGCGACATGGTTTGCCTGGCTGATTGCTGCGCCTTCGATCCACGCGTCTTCAGAATAGAATGCGCGGATCGGCGCAGCCTTTGGCGGGAGCTCACGGCTCCCAAGAAAATTGCCCATGGGATAAATCTCTGGATATGGGTCTTCGTTCGCGCGCCTTGCGGCGCACGCTGAACGGCCAACGCGCCAGCAACCGGGTGGTTAGGCCTGAGCCCCTGCGGGGCGGATGGTCGAAATGTTTGTCATCAGACGCTCCCTGATCCAGAATTGAGGAGCGCCCCAATAGCACATTCTGCCCAAAACACAATCAGGGCAGGGCGACCTCTTCAAGGATGATCTTCACAGTAGTGGGCTGCCATCTCGACCAGCATGTCTTTCACATGCGAGTCGGCGATGCGGTAGAACACAAACTTTGACTTGCGCTCGCTGGACAGCAGGCGGGCGCTGCGCAGCAGACGCAGGTGATGGCTCACCAGCGTCTGCGACAGGTTCAGCGTCTCGGCAATATCGCCGACTGCCTTGGTCTCACTTATGCAATACATCATGATGCGCAGGCGGCTTGGATCGCCCAGCAACCGGAAGGCCTCTGCCAGAGTGGTCAGTTGAGACCCCGAGAGGGTAGGCGAGTTTTCAGTCAATGTGCATGTCCTTGATGCGCAAGATCGCCCTGACTAGCATGGCCGGCCTCGCCATTGCCATTGGCGGCAGGCCGGAAGCTGCACGGGCTTGGGGTATCTCCGGGCCAGTCAATCGCAACGGTCACATGCTCGATGTTGAAGCGCGCCTTCAACTCGCTCTCGACGCGCTGCGCGACCGCACGCGCCTCATTGTCATTCACCGGCTGCACGTGGACGGTCGCCATCGAACGGCCAGACGTGATCTGCCAGACATGCACGTGGCCAATCCGGGCAACACCTTCCACCTGTGTCTTGAGGTGGTTCTCAATCTGACCCGGATCCGCATTGTCGGGTGCGCCTTCCAGCAGAATATGCACGGACTTGCCGAGCAGTTTCCAGGCGCTGCGCAGGATCAGCAGCGAGACGAGTACGGACAGGATCGGGTCAATCGGCATCCAGCCGGTGTAGTAGATGATGATCGCCGCAAGGATCGCGCCGACAGAACCCAACAAGTCGCCCATCACGTGCAGGATCGCGCCCTTGACGTTGACGTGTTCGGTCTCGCCCCGCGTCATGATCCAGAGCACGAGGATATTGATCAGCAGGCCTGCAACGGCAACCAGGAACATTGGACCGGCCAGCACTTCGTGCGGCGCGTTCAGGCGCTCCCAGGCCTCATAGACAATCCACGCGACTATACCGAATAGCGTGATTGCATTGATGAAGCCCGCCAGCACCTCGAAGCGCAGGTAGCCGAAGGTGCGCTTGCTGTCGGCCAGCCGACGACCAAGCCGGAAGGCTGTGTAGGCGAGCGCCAGCGCGACCGCGTCGGTCAGCATGTGGCCGGCATCGGCAATCAACGCCAGTGATCCGGACAGGATGCCGCCGACGAATTCGATCACCATAAAGGTGAAGATCAGCACAAACGAAATCAGGATCTTGCGTTCGTTGGCGCCGGTCACTGCGGGAACGTGCGAATGGTCGTGATCATGCGCATGATCATTGTCGTGTCCGTGGTCTGGATGGGCGTGCGTCATGGTCTGGCTCTGCGACTTCGGTTGAGTATAATATATGAATAAGTGTTCATATGTTATATGTCAACTCACCAAATCGTGTTGGCCGCTACCTGACCGATCAGGGTTGAACCAGGGGCGGCTCGCGTTCCGGCAGGTGACGTTAGCGAGCGGCTTGCGCCGGGCTAAACCTCTCCGCCAAATCCGTCTCCCCAATCCAGCCGCCTGGCGATCCGATAGATGTCACCATCGCGCTTTGACACGTGCGCCATGGCGGCAGAACCGTCGGGCTGGCAGAGCTGGCCGCGCGCGGCGCAAACAGAATGAGGCTGGCACCGACCAGACAGATCGCGGCACCGGCAACATCCCAGCGGTCGGGCCGCATGTCCTCGGCCAGCCACATCCAGACCAGCGAGGCGCAGATATAGATGCCGCCATAGGTGGCATATGCGCGCCCCGCCGCCTCTGTCTCGATCAGCGTGAGCAGCCAGGCGAAGGCGATCAGGCAGACGACCCCCGGCAACAGCCAGAACGCCGATTTATCGAGCTTCAACCAGGCCCAGAAGGCGAAGCAGCCGGCAATCTCCGCAAGCGCTGCAGCGATGTAGATCAGATAGGTCATGCACAGTTCCCGTGTTGCCGGGAGTTAAAGCATGTCGCGCAAAAGTGTGAAGCGGTTTTGCGAGAACGACATGCGCCAAAACAAAGACTTAAAGCGTACGGAGCGAATCTGAAAGATCGCGACGCGCTTTAGAGCCTGCGTATACCGAGCGTCAACCGAGTACCTCAGGCTGCCGCCAGCATCTCGCGTGTCTTGCCAATCATCAGCGCGGCGCGGGCGGCCTCGCGGCCTTTCTCGACAAAATGCGTGCTGTAGATTGCGCGATGGTGCTCGTCTTCGCGAAACTGGTGCGGGGTGAGTGACACTGACAGCACCGGAATGCCCGTATCGAGCCCGGCACCCTCACTCATTTCTTGCCCCCCAGCGCTTTCTCAATCTCGGCCCATTG
>CAYZQP010000057.1:7927-9379 GCA_964480545.1 uncultured Mesorhizobium sp.
GCATCAGGCCATCCACCACGGCCTGCGCCACGAAATCGTGGCGGTAGATGCCGCCATCGACCACCAGCGCCGCCGCCGCAACCGCCGCGTATCGCCCTGACGCCGCGAGATCACGCGCCAGCAGCGGCATCTCGAACGCGCCGGGAACATCAAACACATCGACGCGCTCGCGCGGGATCAACTCGCAAAAGCCGTCCAGCGCTCTGCTGACAATGTCGGCATGCCAGTTGGCCTTGATGAATGCATATCAGGTGGGTGTCATCATTTGACTCCTTAAGGTTCGACACGTCACCCAAGGCGTCACAAGCAAACGCACCGGCAAACCGGTTCGAGCACTTGTTCTCTTCCATCCGGACTGTAACCGTCGGCCCAGGAGTTTGACCTGGTCTGCTGACCTCCGGCTTTGGGCCGGAGCGCTCGCGGGCTTGCGGGAAATCCGCCTACCGCCGGTGGGGAGTTTCACCCCGCCCTGAGAACGCGGGGAGCATACACACACAACCTGCAACAAAAAAGCCCGGGCGTTGCGTCCCGGGCTTGATTTCGTCGAAAGCGGGAAGGCTCAGCCCTCTTCGCCTTCCTCGGCGTTCGGGTCGAAGAACGAGTCCGGACGGGCGTTCTCGTTGATGTCGTCGCCGTAGATTGCTTCTGCAGTGGTCAGTGTCTCACCCTTCGCCTGACGCTCGGCTTCGTCGGCCGAGCGGGCAATGTTGAGGCTGATCGTAACTTCGACTTCCGGATGCAGCGAGATCGCCACGTTGGAAAGGCCGATGGTCTTGATCGGCTGGTTCAGTTCGACCTGGTTACGGGCGATGCTGAAGCCTTCTGCAGCCAGGAAATCGGCGATGTCGCGGGTCGATACCGAACCGTAGAGCTGGCCGGTTTCACCAGCCGAGCGCACGACCACGAAGGTCTTGCCATCGAGCTTTTCCGCAACCGCAGTGGCTTCCGACTTGCGCTCAAGGTTGCGGGCTTCGAGCTGGGCGCGCTGGCCTTCGAACTTCTTCTTGTTGGCCTCGTTGGCGCGCAGCGCCTTGCCGCGTGGCAGAAGGAAGTTACGGGCGTAGCCGTCCTTGACCTTTACCGTCTCGCCCATCTGGCCGAGCCTGGAAATGCGTTCGAGAAGGATGACTTCCATTTTATTGTCCTTGTCTGGCTGCAGGCAGCTCAATCAGTTTCTGAAAGACAGGAAGCAGATGAGCGCTTTGGCTCGTGTCGCTGTCCTGCCCGAATTCTTTGGGCAGTTAGAGGCTTTCCAGCCCCAACTCGGGGAGTTGCCGCTCCCGAAGCGGTATCAATGAAGTGCCGGGGACAGTTTACTTTCTTTCCGCAGATTGGCGCTTTGCAACCAAAGTTCGCGCTGGCGGAAAAAGTAAACTGTCCCCAGAACCAGCTTACTTCACAACATACGGCAGCAGGCCGAGGAAGCGGGCGCGCTTGATCGCCTGGGCGAGT
>CAYZQP010000057.1:9389-16251 GCA_964480545.1 uncultured Mesorhizobium sp.
GGCGGCGATGGAACGGGCGCCGGGTCGGGATCTGGTTGATGTCGACCATTATTCAGCTCCTTCTTCACGGCGCGGCGGGCGCGGGGCGCGATCGCTGGTGGAACGGCCGCCACGGTCACCACCGAAGCCACCACGATCACGGTCGCCGAAGCGGCCGCCGCGGTCACCACCGAATCCGCCGTCACGGTCACGGGCTTCATCGCGTTCACGCTTCTGCAGCATGGCCGACGGGCCTTCCTCGTGGGCTTCAACCTTGATGGTCATGAAGCGCAGAACGTCTTCCGACAGACCCTGCTGGCGCTCAAGCTCCTTGAGAGCTGCCGGCGGGCAGTCGAGGTCGATCAGCGTGTAATACGCCTTGCGGTTCTTGTTGATGCGGTAGGTGAGGGACTTCAGGCCCCAGCTTTCCACCCGGCCAACCGAGCCGCCGCCTTCGGAGATGATGCCCTTGAAACGTTCAACGAGCTCATCGACCTGCTGCTGCGACAGATCCTGCCGGGCAAGGAACACGTGTTCATATAGTGCCAATGTCTTGCCTTTCTTTCACACATCCGCCGGCACCGAAGGCTAAGCCTCTGCGACTTCACTTGATCCCCAGGCGAACCTGAAGGGAGAAAGAAAGACGCTGTGGACGGTCGAGAGCGGAGACACGGGAGGCGGAAGTGCATCTGCGCTTCGCGACGGGCTAAGCCCGGCCCTCCGTTCAGCCCCCATTCGGAACCGCGGATGCCGGGCGTATAGAGGAGGTTGGTAGAGATGGCAAGCGGGCGATCAACCTTGGCTGATCGCCCTGAGGCTTTAATTCGCCAGCGCTGCCTTTACGGCCTCTGCCGCGTCCTTGCCGTCAAACGTCGTGACACCGGCCAGCCATGGCGTTGCAGCATCGGGGTTGGCCTTCAGCCATTCTTTCGCGACGTCATTCGGGTTACCGCCTGCCAGAACCTTGGCCATCATCTCGTTTTCGGATGACAACGTGAACTTCAGGTTCTTGATGAAGGTGCCGACATTCGGGCACTCGGTCGTGTAGCCCTTGCGGGTCAGCGTGTGGACCTTGGCCTCGCCGAAGCCGGCCTTTTCCATGCCGCCGAGATAGTTGATCTTCATCTCGCCCATCACCGGATGCGGCGTCCAGCCGAGGAATACCACCCACTCATTGGCCTTCATGCGCTGCTCGGCCTCGGTCAGCATGCCGGCCTCGGATGATTCAACCAGCTCGAAATTAGGCAGAGACTTGTCTTCGATCATCGCCAAAAGGTTCTTGTTGCCGGACGAACCAGCCTCGATCCCATACATCTTGCCGCCGAACTTCTCGGCATTGGCACCAAGGTCGGCCAGCGTCTTCACGCCCGCCTCATAAACGTAGGTCGGCACGACCGGGCCAAAGCCGGCGCCTTCAAGGTTCAGCGAGACCTGCTCGATAGAGCCTTCGTCGGTATAGGGTTTCAGCGCATCAGTCTGCGTCGGCATCCAGTTGCCGAGGAACACATCAATGTCGTTTTCCTTCAGCGCCGTCAGCGTCACCGCCACCGAAAGCTGCGTCACTTCCGGCTGATAGCCCAGTGCCTGCAGCAGATTGTAGGTCACGCCGGTGGTCACCTGAATGTCGGTCCAGCCCACATCCGACAGGCGTACCTTCTTGCAGCTTTCGGCATCTGCCGCCCATGCGGCGGTGGAACCGAGCAGGGCGGCCAGACCAGCCGCCGCTGTCATTGATGCGATCTTCCTCATGTCAGTACTCCCATTGTTGATTTCATTCCCGCTTCATTCTCCCCGCGGAAAGCGCTGGCTCTCCTCGAGGATATTCAGATCCATATGGTTGCGCATGTAGCGCTCCGATGCCTTTTGCAGCGGCTGGTAATCCCACGGATAGTAGGCTCCGTTGCGCAAGGCGGCATAGACGACATGGCGGCGTGCCTGACTGGCGCGTACCTGCCCGTCGAAGCTCGACAGGTCCCAGCGCGCCAGCGCCTGCTCGGTCAGCGCACCAACCAGCCGCACGCTTGCCGGGTCATCTACCAGATTGTTCAACTCGTCGGCGTCCGCCTCAAGGTCAAAAACCATCGTCGGATCATCATCGCAGAGCACAATTTTGTGCTTGCCCGTGCGCAAGGCAACCATCGGCGAGATCGTGCCCTCAGCGGCATACTCCATCGGCACTGGCCCGCGTGTGCCTGATCCTGCGGCCAGCGGTGCCAAATCCTCGCCATCCGTCCACGGCGCAATGCTGGAAATGTCGATGCCGGCGAGGCCCGCCAGCGTTGGCGTGACATCCAGCGTAGAGACCGGTGTGTCGATCCGCCCAGGCGTCCAGCCGGGTGCTGCAATCATCAGCGGCACGCGGGCAGAGCCCTCGAAGAAGTTCATCTTGAACCACAGCCCGCGCTCGCCAAGCATGTCGCCATGATCCGAGACAAACAGGATCACCGTGTTATCGGCCATCCGGCTGCGCTCGAGAATGTCGATCAGCTCGCCGATCTTTTCGTCCACATAGGAGATGTTGGCATAATAGCCCTGCCGCGCGCGCCGCACCGCGTCGGGACTTATCTCGAATGCGCTATGGTCGCAGGCATCCATCAGCCGCTGCGAATGCGGGTCCATCTCGTCATAGGCGATCGGTGGCACGCGCGGGTCAAGCTCGCTGCAGCCCTCATACAGGTCCCAGAACCGCCGCCGCGCCACGTAGGGGTCGTGCGGATGCGTAAAGCTGACAGTCAGGCACCAGGGTCGCTCGTCCTGCGCGCGGGACAAGTCATAGAGCTTGCGCCCCGCGTGGTAGGCAACCTCGTCGTCATACTCCATCTGATTGGTGATTTCGGCGATGCCGGCACCCGTCACCGAACCCAGATTGTGATACCACCAGTCGATGCGCTCGCCGGGCTTTGTGTAATCCGGCGTCCAGCCGAAATCGGCGGGGTAAATGTCGGTCGTCAGGCGCTCCTCGAAGCCATGCAACTGGTCCGGCCCGACAAAATGCATCTTGCCTGACAGCGTCGTCTGGTACCCTGCGCCGCGCAAATGATGCGCAAATGTGGGGATATCGGAGGCGAACTCCGCCGCATTGTCATAGACCCGCGTGCGGCTCGGCAGTTGCCCCGACATGAACGAGGCGCGTGCCGGCGCACAGAGCGGGCTCGCCGTATAGGTGTTGGCAAAACGCACAGAGCGGGCGGCGAGCCGTTTCAGGTTTGGTGCGTGGAGGAAGTCGGCGGGGCCGTCGGGAAACAATGTCCCGTTGAACTGGTCCACCATGAAAATCAGGATGTTGGGTCGCGTCATATCTGCTGCCATTGAGACCCGGATTAAGAGCCTGCGCAGTCGCGCTGTAAACTTGAAGATTTTGGATGCTTGGCATAAACAAAATTTATGGCCAGCAAACAGGTTGATCTCGGTTGGATGCGCGTGCTGGACGCCGCCGTGCGTCGCGGCAGCCTTACTGCGGCAGCCCAGGCTTTGGGCACCACCCAGCCTGCGGTGAGTTATCAGATCAGGCGCATCGAGCAGCAGCTTGGCTTTGAGATCCTGCACCGCCGCAACACCGGGGTTGAGCTTACCGAGCAGGGCAGGGTGCTCTATGAGATCGTCGTCCGCGCCGTGAAGGGCATAGACGACCTTGCGGCGGTCAACCGGTCGGGCACGCGCCCGTCTGTCACCCTGCGCACCGACTATGCCTTCTCGGCGCTATGGCTGATGCCGCGCATGCCAGAGTTTCGCCGCCGCCATCCGGATGTCGAGATACAGGTCGTCGCCACCCAACGGCATCAACCCGACGACGTCAGTGATCCAGATGTCTCGGTGATCTTCGGCCGCGCGCAGGATTTTGGCGTGCCGCAACCGATCATCCGCGAGCAGGTGCGTGCCGTCTGCTCGCCGCAACTGACAGGCCGCAGCTACAGGCTCACCGATGCCGCCGGGCTGGCCCGGGTGAAGCTGATTCATCTCGATGCCGCGCGCCCCGCACCCTGGCTGGATTGGGCCGGTTATCTGGCGCTCGCGGATTCCGGTGCGCCGCCGCCGAAGCCGGAGATTTCCTTCAACACCTATTCGCTGGTGGTGGAGGCAGCCATTGGCGGGCAGGGCGTGGCACTTGGCTGGACCGGGTTGATCGACGGCTATCTGGAAACCGGCCTGCTGCAGCCGGTCGGTCCCGTCGTCGAGCGCCGGGATCGCGGCTATCTGCTCCTGCCACCCAAGCGCACCACGCCCGGCAACCGTGCGCTGGTGGAGTGGTTGAACGGGCAGACACTGCCCTGATTGGATCGATCATGGTGGTATCCGACTGGCGCAAGAGCAGAAGCGAATTCTGTGATCATCTTTCTCAATAGGGTTCCGTGGCAGACTCGTCCCATGGAATCATGCGAACTTGACAAAGTTTATTAGTTCTGGTTTTGTTCCGGTTTCCTAGGGGGTCGATGTGAACGCAGAAGCAAGAAATGCTGCCATCGATCTTATGCAACGTACTGCTGGCCGCAAATTCCGGACGGTTCTCGCCGATCCACCTTGGCGTTTCGTCAATCGAACTGGCAAGGTTGCCCCTGAGCATCACCGGCTTTCACGATATGGGACGATGAGGACCGAAGATATCTGCCAGTTGCCGGTAAGCGAATTGGTGTCTCAGCCATCCCACCTCTATCTTTGGGTTCCGAATGCGCTGTTGCCGGACGGCCTTCAGGTCATGAAGGAATGGGGCTTTGAGTACAAGGCCAACATTGTTTGGCATAAGGTTCGCAAGGATGGCGGCTCTGATGGTCGCGGCGTTGGCTTCTATTTTCGCAATGTTACGGAGTTGCTGCTGTTTGGTGTTCGCGGCAAGAATGCTCGCACTGAAGCCCCAGGTCGTAGCCAAGTGAACTACATGTCGTCACGCAAGCGCGAACATTCCCGCAAGCCGGACGAACAGTACGATCTCATTGAGGACTGTTCAAAGGGACCTTACCTAGAGTTATTCGCTCGCGGAACGCGACAGGGGTGGACACACTGGGGCAATCAAGACAACGATGGATATGAACCATCTTGGCCGACGTATAAGTTCAACTCAGCATCAAGAACATGACACGGAATGAACGCAACCGACAGAAACCGTGGAGGATAGGAAGCTTCACGAAGAATTTTCGTTGGGGTGAGCATCCCAATAGCTTGAAGCAACTACATGTTGCCATCAACGTGGGATTTGCTGGTGAACTGAAGCCGGTTCAAAGGTCTCTATTCCGAGAACGAATCTCTGACCACAACCTCATTGATTACATCCCCGCAAATTTCTTCGTATTTAATCAAGTCATTGGCGACGAGTCCTTTATAGCTGTCGACGAACTAGTCTACCAATCTCTGACGCGTCCACACAATCGCCAGTTTGACCGACTCGCGACGTTCACTCTGCTACTGAGCGAGGTCGGACAGTGGAAGGGGGCGGGAGAAGGGCAGGATCAGCCCTCAGACTGGGCGCGCTATTTTGTCACTGACCAACTTTCAAATCTGACAGCTTGGAAAGCAAGCGACTACTCGGCCGACAAAATCGAAACCTATCTTGCAGATATGAAGAATTTTGAAGGGAATACAAGAAAGCTAGCGACGAACCTAAGCTATTTCTTCAACTCGGGGGACCTCCAAGGCTTTCCAGACGAAAGATCTACGGAATGGCTGACAAATAGCATTTTTCTGGCGTTGGACAGATATTACCTAATCGACAGGCCAGAAAAAGCATCCATAGGCTGGTGTATCGATACGTTGCAAAAGCATGAAATTGTAGACCTAGTTGGCCCCGAGACCGATTTCAAAATTTTCTCGATAGAAGCTTCAGCGAGACTTTTCTCTTCAGTCAACGGTCTAGATAGGCTTGCCGAAAGCAATACTAACTCTGATTCTCAGATCATTGCAGTGTTAAACAGAGATCCAGCGCTGTATAAATTTCTCCCTGCTATTTGCGCGAGATGGCTTTCGAAGCGGCTCTTCGTAGAAATTGCCTTGGACGAAGCAGAATTCAAGTCAATCATCGGAGCAGACTATGAAAGCGAATTTAGGTCCGCACTAAGCCGGATCCATAACACAATGCCTCGCCCGACTCTCACGGGCGACGAAATTATCGCTTTGTTCAGAGGCGGCGATGACAATAATTGATTCCTGCATTGTGATGGACCTCGCGGACCCCACTAGGCCAAATCATTTGAAATCGACAGCGGCCGTTTCCCTGCGCTTGAAGGTCGGTCGTCTAATCGCGCCTGACATAGTTTTTGGCGAAGTTTCGTCAGGATACCCGAGTCCTGAAGAGACGAGAAACTTGTTCACTCAGCTTCGCATCGAAGTCGTCCCGCTCTCCGATGATGCTCTTTTTCTCGCAGCACACACTTACCGAGATCAGAAGCAATCTCAAACTCCTCAGGACTCTGTGAAGAGAATTCTACCCGACTACTACGTCGGCGCATTGGCCCTGTCCGAAGGACTCCCCTTGTTGACGCGAGACATCGCGAGAAAATGGGAGAAGCGCTTTCCTGGCGTGAAGATAATCGCTCCCTGACCTAGCGCGTCAGCTTTTTGTGCGTCATGCGGTGCGGGGTGGCAGCAACGGCGCCCAGGCGGCGCAGCTTGTCCTTCTCATATTCCTCAAAGTTGCCTTCGAACCACTCGACATGCGCGTCGCCCTCAAAGGCCAGCATGTGGGTGGCCATGCGGTCGAGGAACATACGATCGTGGCTGATGATAACGGCGCAACCGGCATAGGCTTCCAGCGCATCTTCGAGCGCGCCGAGCGTTTCGGTGTCGAGATCGTTGGTCGGCTCGTCGAGCAGCAGCACGTTGCCGCCGTTCTTCAGCATCTTGGCAAGGTGCACGCGGTTGCGCTGACCACCTGACAGGTTGCCGACCTTCTGCT
>CAYZQP010000058.1:0-16213 GCA_964480545.1 uncultured Mesorhizobium sp.
GTGGCGAGTTGCAGTTGGTGATCGCAACCAGCACCGGATTGTCGCGCACGAACTCGTCGCCGAACACCATGCCGGCCATCGCCATTGTGTCCTCGGCGCGATCCTTCGAGGTGACGATGCCCATGAACGGCTTGTCGGAATGGGTGAGCGCCGAATTGATGATGTGCAGATGCCGCTTCGGCACCGCGATTTCCATCGGCTCGCAGATGATCGAACTGGAGGAGTGCAGCGCCGGCGTCATGTAGGCCAGCTTGTGAAAGTTCTGCAGGTCTTCCAGCGAACCGTAGCGTCGGTTGTTGTCGAGGTCGCGCACATAGGGCGCGCCATACATAGGCACAAAGATCGAGTTCTTGCCGCCGACCCGCACCGACCGCTCCGGGTTGCGCGCATTGAGCGTAAACTCCGCCGGTGCCTTGCCGATCAGCTCCATCAGGAGATGCCGGTCGATGCGTACGCGGGTGTCGCGAACGTCGGCCCCGGCCTGCTTCCACATGACGATGGCCTCTTCGTCACGGAACTCGCAGCCGACCTCCTCAAGGATCGACAGTGACGCCTCATGGATCAGCTCGATCGCCTCATCCGGCACGATCTCATAGACGGGTATCTTGCGCACCAGCGTCGGAAACGAGGCCACAGGCGCGCTGCGCATCGCCTTTCGACCGAGGCGCCCGCCACCGCGTCGCTGCGGGGCTGACTGGGGCGTGGCGTCGTTTACGTCAGAAATGCTCATTGGCTTCGCTCCGTTGCCCTGACGAGACCGCGTCACGGGCGATATTTCAAGCGAATAAGCAGCAGGCTTGGTTGAGTTAAACTCAAGCGTGTGCGGACAGCAGCCAATCGCGCAACACTGTCGCCTGGGCGCTGAGCGGTCGCCGCGCGCTCCAGGTCACATAATAGGAGCAGGGCGCGGGCATCCCGGCCGAGGTCAGCCGGACCAGATCGCCTGTCTCGATCAGCGGCGTGACCAGACTGGCCCAGCCGAGCGCGACGCCTTGCCCGGAACGTGCAGCCTGTACGGCAATCACATAGCTGTTGAAGCGCCGGATGTTCAACCGCCGTTCGGGGCCGCCGACCTCGCGCATGAAGTCGGCCCAGGTGGTCCAGGCCCAGTCGATGCCCTCCACTGACAGCAGTTGCAGGCCCACGAGATCGTCAATGCCACGCACCGGATGCGAACGCGCAAACTCCGGGCTCGCGACCGGAAAAATCAGGTCGTCGGAGAGCTTGGCAGAGTGCTCATCCGGGAACTCGCCGTCGCCATAACGCAGGCGCAAATCGATATCCGGGCGGTTCAGGCCACCGGGATGGTCTGAAATCACGTGGTCAACGACAATGTCCTGATGCTGCGCCCAGAATGCGTCCATGCGCGGCATCAGCCAGAGATGCGCCATCGCCATGGTGCAGCCGAGGGTGACGCCGGACTGGCCGCCCGATGCCTTCACCTGCCGGAAGGTCGAGGAAATCCGGTCAAAGCCCTCACGCAGCGCAGCCGCCATGGTTTCGCCCTCGCGGGTCAGATCGATAGCCCGGTGCCGGCGCAGCAAAAGCGGACTGCCGGCCTCCTCCTCAAGCATGCGGATCTGCTTCGAGATAGCGCCAGGCGTGACATTCAGCTCCTCGGCCGCCTTGGTCAGGCTGAGGTGCCGCGCTGCAGCCTCAAACGCTGCCAGCGCGTTCAGCGAGGGGAGATTGTAATAGCGTCGGACCATGCCCGAGCTTACGCTGACCCGCTGGCAAATGCGCGGATAATCTCAAGCGAAGCCGCGTCGACCGTGATCATCTGATCTTCTGCGGGAGCGGGCGAGGCGGAGGCTTTGCCGGGGATGTGGACGCCGAGGTCCGCCAGCCGCCGGGACTGCTCTGCCACGCGTGTAGCGAAGCCTTGTGGCGGGGCCAGTGCGATCACTGTCAGGCCAATCGCCGGGGAGCGATCACCATCGCGAAAATCGCCGGCGTCCAGTGACCAGTTGGCACCGGCGACGCCGGCCGTCAGCAGTTCCACCATCAGCGCGATGTTGGCGCCGCGCGCGCCGCCAAACGGCAATAGCGCGCCCTCAACCGCCGCCCGCGCGTCGGTGGTCTCGTTGCCGTCGGCGTCAACCGCCCAGCCTGGAGGGATCGAAGCGCCTGCCTCCGCCGCCTTGACCAGCTTGACGAAGGCGGTCGCACTGGACGCCTGGTCGATCACGATCTGGCCGCCATCAGGCCCGCCCTCCACGCCACCGGGCGCCCCAAAAGCAATCGGGTTGGTGCAATAGACGCGGCTGCCGCCGGGGCGCGCCGCCATCAGCGCCGGGCCATTGGTTGCGGCAAGGGCGACCAGGCCGCGCGCAGCCAACCGCCGCACGTAATAGCCGAGCTCGCCGGATGTGTAGCTGTTGAGCTGCGCAAACATCGCCAGCCCAAATGTCCCGGCCTTTTCCACCAGCCGGTCGAAGGCCAGGTCAAATCCGGTCTGGGCGATGCCGCCATCAGCATCAGCGGAGATTGTCGCGGGAAACGGCTCGCTCAGCACCGGCCGTGCGCGTCCATTGATGCGCCCGGCCTCCAGCGCGTTGAGATAGTCGACGAGATGCGGCAGGCCCATCGCCACCGGCCCGTTGACATGCGCCGACAGTGTCGCGGCAACCAGACTTCTCGCATTGACCTCATCACAACCGACGCCGATACAGGCGCGCATCAGCAGCGCCCTGACCTCGCCGAACCCGAGTGTGATCTCTGCGGCTCCGCTCATATCGCCAGCGCCGCCTTGCGCCCTTCATAAAATGCGTAGGGCGCCTGCCGCGGTGCGGCGCCATCGCCGATCTCGACGAAAGGCGTTCCGCGCGCCGCAAGGTCTTTGGCCAGCCAGTTGGCGGCGTGATTGGTGGTCGCCAGCACCAGCGTGTCGGCGGCAATGAATTCGCGTGCGCCGGTCAGATGGTCGATGATTTCGGCGCCGTCGCCATGCCAGGCAACCACGCTGACCTCGGTGCGCCAGGTCGCGCCGAGTTCGCGCAGCTTGCGCCGCAGCGGGCCGTCGGCGGCAGTGCGTTGCAACTCCTTGCCGATTATCGGATCGGGCGACAGCAGCGTCACCTCGCGGCCTTCCGCCGCCAGCTTCCAGGCCGCGCCACAGCCGCGCCAGCCGCCGGCCTCATCCAGCAGCAGCACTCGCTGCCCCGGCTGCGCCTGGCGCGCCATCACCGCCTCG
This sequence comes from uncultured Mesorhizobium sp., assembly GCA_964480545.1. Taxonomy (GTDB): domain Bacteria; phylum Pseudomonadota; class Alphaproteobacteria; order Rhizobiales; family Rhizobiaceae; genus Mesorhizobium_G. Next base: position 3,194 of record CAYZQP010000058.1, read on the forward strand.
ACGGAAAACACATTGCCCTTCTCGATGCCGGGCAGTGCTGCGACGTCAGGCAGTGCTTTCTGGAACCCGGCTTCATCCGGCACGGAGCCGGTCGCCAGCACGACGTGATCGGCCTCGAATGCGGCGATATCATCGGCCTCGACATAGGTTCCGAGCCTCACCTCCACCTGCAGCTTTTCCAGCTGGCGTTCATACCAGGCGATCAGGTCGAGGATTTGCGCGCGGCGCGGTTGCTCCCCGGCCAGAAGGAAGTTGCCGCCAAGCCGCGACGAGGCCTCGGCGAGGATCACCCTGTGGCCGCGCTCGGCCGCTGCCCGCGCCGCCTCCAGCCCAGCCGGGCCACCGCCGACAACGAGCACGCGTTGCGGTTTTCCGGAGGGTGCAAAGCGGTCGCCGCCCCACTCAAACTCGCGCCCGGCAGACGGGTTGATCAAGCAACTGATCCAGTAGTCGCGCGAGCGCCGGCCCCAGCACATCTGGTTGCAGGAGATACAGCCGCGGATATCGTCTGGCCGATCCTCGCCGGCCTTGGTCGCGAGGTGAGGATCGGCGATCTGCCCGCGCACGATGGCGACCATATCGGCGGCACCTTCGGACAGCACCGCCTCGGCGTTTGCCGGCGTGCGGATATGGCTTTCGGCGGTGACCAGCGCATTGCGCGTCACAGCGCGGATCACGCTGGCGAGGTCGGCGCCCATCTTCTCCGGATAGAGGAAGGTCGGGATGATCGCGTAGAAATCAATGTAGCTGCCGGTGCCGCAGGTCACATAGTCCATCAGATGATCGCGGTCATGCAGGGCGACGATTTCGGCAAGCTGCTCGCGGTTCAGCGCGACGGGATGGCCGGGGTCATCGCTGATCGCCAGGCCGATGATGAAGTCGGGGCCGCAGAGTTCGCGGATGCGCGTCAGGATTTCGCGCGACATGCGTGTGCGGTTTTCGATGCTGCCGCCCCACTGGTCCTCGCGCCGGTTGCACCATGGCGTCCAGAACTGGTCGACCATGCCGAGATAGGCGGCCCAGACCTCGACGCCGTCGAACCCCGCCGCCTGCGCCCGGCGCGCCGCCTGCACGAAGCCGTCGATGGTCTCCCAGATCTCGGCCTCGCTCATCTCATGCGAGCCGTCGCTGTCGTGATAGCTCGGCAGGCCCGAGGGCGACCAGTGCGGATGCCAGGAATTGTCGGAATCGCCGTGCGCGCCGATATGATAGAGCTGCTGGATCGCCACCGCGCCATGCGCCTGGATCGCCTCGGTCACGGTCCGAAAATGCGGGATGACGGAATCATCCGACGGGCGGAAATTGCCGCGGGTCAGCACGGCGGCGGGATGCACCGGCACAGGCTCGACCACGATCATCGCCGCCCCCCCGCGGGCGCGCTCGGCGTAGTAACCGACATGGCGTGGGCCGGGCAGACCATTCTCGGCCATGTTGGCGGTGTGGGCGCCAAAGATGATGCGGTTGCGCAGCGTCTTGTGCCGCAGCTTCACCGGCGCGAACAGACGAGGAAACAGTCTGGACATGAGCGGCCTCCGGCTGATCCGGACGTGCCGTTGTGGCACCCGGAATGGCATTGGGCTTCAGGATGCTGGAATGGGCGCAGGCGGCGCGGACGCCGCCTGCCAAAGTCTTCTAGATCAGGCTTCGAGCCAGACTTTTTCGAGATCGAGCTGGAACGTCTGGTGGACGCCGTAGCCCTTCACTTTCGCTGCCATATGGCTGACCAGCGACTGCCAGTAAGGCTGGATGATGACGCCGGAATCCTGGAGGATGGTCTGCAGGTCCTTCATCACGACCTTGCGCTTTTCCGGGTCGCTGATCGCCAGCGCATCCTTGAGTTTGGCGTCGAAGTCCGGGTTTGAGTATCCGGATTCATTCCAGGCCTCACCGGTGCGATAGCCGAGCGCCAGCACCTGCACGCCGAGCGGGCGCATGTACCAGATCGTCATCGAGTAGGGATACTTGGTCCAGTCGTTCCAGAAGGTGGAGCCCGGCAGGACCGTGCGCTTCACCTTGAAGCCGGCTTCACGCAACTGCGCTGCAATGGCGTCGCCGGTGTTCTTCTGCCAGGCGTCCTCGACGGTGATCAGATCGTGCTCATGATCCATCTGCCCGGCGTCGGTCATCAGCTTCTTTGCGCCTTCGAGGTCGCGCGACTTCTTCGGCAGTTCCGCGTATTCGGGATGGATCGGCGCGACGTGATGGTTTTCGCCGGGCGTACCCAGACCGGAATAGCCGAGCTGCAGCACGGTTGCGTTGTCGACCGCCATCTGCAACGCGTTGCGCACCCGCTGGTCGTCATAGGGCTTCTGCGTCACGTTTGTGCGTGCGACCAAGGTGGTTGCCGTCGCCACTTCCGAACGCACCAGACCGATCTTGTCCAGCGTCTCCACGAAGTCCGACGGGGTTTCCATGTTGACGTCGATCTCGCCGGATTCAAACGCGCTGATCATTGCCGAGGGGTCGGTGCCGTAGTCGATGAACTCGACGCCGTCGAGCAGCGCCTCGCCGCCCCACCACTTGCCGTTTTCCCGCCGCTTGACCACAACGCGCGAGCCGACATCGTAAGACACCAGTTCAAATGCGCCTGTGCCAATCGGCTTGCGCACGAGGTCGCCGCCGTCGGTCTCGAAGCTGCGATGCACGATCAGGCCGGGGTAGTCGGTGAAGTTGGCGATGATCGCGATGTCCGAGCCAGACAGCGTCAGCTTCACGGTGTGGTCATCGACCTTGGTGATCGCGCCGTCGCGCGCCTTGCCCGTGGCGTCATCGATCAGCGAACTGACGCGCGCAGCCATCGAGTTGCCGGCGGCCTCCTTGTCGGCCCAGCGGGTCAGGTTGAACACAACATCGTCGGCGGTGAAGGCGTCGCCATTGTTCCAGGTGACGTCCTTGCGCACCTTCAGCACATATTCGGTGGCGTCGTCATTGACCTCCCAGCCTTCCAGCAGCACCGGTTCGAAGGTGAACTCGCGGGTGTAGCGTACCAGCGGCTCAAGGAAGGTGCGAGTGGCGTTGCCAAGTTCGACCCAGTCATAGGTGCGCGGGTCTTTCTGCGCCTTGACCGACATGGCGAGACGCAGCACGCCGCCCTTTTTCGGTTCCTGCGCCAGTGCTTCCGTCGGCACAGCGACGCCGATCATCGAATAGGCCAGGGCGGTCGAGGCGCCCATGGTGGTTGCAACCGCGAGAAACTCGCGCCGGCTCATGCCTCCAGACTTCACGTCCTCTGCCATCTTCTCGACGACCTTTGGAACGCGATCGCCATTGTTCCTGAAAAACGCCATGCTTGTTCTCCCTGCCTGTACGGCTCTTCTTTGGTGGGTTTATTCTCTGGCTGGTATGGTCTTTTCCTGCATTCAAACGGTCAGACCATGGCGTGAGGCAAACCTTGCGATCTCGCGTGGCTGCGGCGCCTGGCCGGTGAAAATCTCGACATAGCTGGGGATGCGCTGCATGCGCAGCTGATGGTCTTCCCTGGTCTGCATGGTGATGTAGCCGATCTGGACCAGATAGATCGTACGGGCGCGCACATCGGCGGCGACCGGGTCATAACCGAAGCGCAGGAACATCTTCTTCAGCGCGTCGAGCCGCATCTCGTCGGCCTGCTGCACGTCGGCCTGCACATCTTCGTCCTGCAGCGACCAGGAGCGGATTGCGAACTCCAGCTGGGAATCGAACAGCGTCTGGTCAAGCCAGCAGTCGAAGACGTTCAGCATCGCCTCGGCGACGCTGTCAGCATAGGCGTGCGACCGCTTGATGATCGCGCCGGTGTTCTTGTCCTTCCAGCGTGCGACGAGCGCTGCCAGCAGTTCCTCACGGTTCTCGAAAAACCAGTAGAAGCTGGTGCGGGAAAGGTTCAGCTGTTTCGCCAGAGGCTGGATGCGGACGCCCTCGACGCCGGATTCGATCAACACGTCATAGGCCGCCTGAAGCCAGGCGTCCGGAGAGCCACGCCAACCGGTCTCGGTGAGCTTTTGATCCATGGCTCAAGCCTAGGGAAAGTTTCGCGGCTGCGCAACGAAAATGTTCATCGGTGTCGCTTTGGCAAACGTGTTCGTCATCGAACTTGACGCAAGTGTACATTTTCGGAATATTGATTGCGGCGGACCTTTTCGGGGTGCGACCCTATTCGGAGTACGGCCCCTTTTGGAGTAAGGCAGTGTCAAACGACCCTCTCCTGCAGCCCTACCAGCTCAAGCATTTGACGCTGCGCAATCGCATTCTCATCACCTCACACGAACCGGCCTATCCCGAAGACGGCATGCCGAAAGAGCGTTACCGCGCCTATACGGTCGAACGGGCCAAAGGCGGCGTGGCGCTGACCATGACCGCCGGGTCGGCGGCGGCCTCCAAAGACAGCCCGCCGGTGTTCAACAATATCCTCGCCTACAAAGACGAGGTCGTGCCGTGGATCAGGGAACTGACCGACGCCGTGCATGAGCAGGGTGCTGCTGTGATGATCCAGCTCACCCATCTCGGCCGCCGCACGCGTTGGGACAAGGGCGACTGGCTGCCGGTTATTGCGCCGTCGCATCATCGCGAACCGGCGCACCGCGCCTTTCCGAAGAAGGTCGAGGAGTGGGACATCGAGCGGGTCATCCGGGATTTCGCTGACGCGGCCGAGCGTATGAAGGCCGGCGGCATGGATGGCATCGAACTCGAATGCTACGGCCATCTGATCGACCAGTTCTGGTCGCCGCTGACCAATGAGCTGGATGCGCCCTATGGCGGCTCGCTCGACAACCGCCTGCGCTTCGGCTTCGACGTGCTCCGGGCGATCCGCAAACGCGTCGGTCCGGAGTTCATCGTCGGGGTTCGCTACACTGCCGATGAACGGCTCGAAGGTGGAACCGACCAGGCTCTCGGGTTCGAAATCTCCAGGAAGCTCAAGGAAAGCGGGCTGGTCGATTTCCTGAATGTCATCCGCGGGCACATCGACACTGATCCGGGCCTGACAGACGTCATCCCGATCCAGGGCATGCCCAATTCACCGCATCTGGATTTTGCCGGCGAGATACGGGCGCTGACCGATTTCCCCACCTTCCATGCGGCGAAGATCCCCGACGTTGCGACGGCCCGTCACGCCATTGCAAGCGGCAAGGTCGATATGGTCGGAATGACCAGAGCGCATATGACCGACCCGCATATTATCAGAAAGATCGCCTCGAAGCGGGAAGACGACATCAGACCCTGCGTCGGCGCCAATTATTGTCTCGACCGGATCTATCAGGGCGGTGCGGCCTATTGCATCCACAACCCGTCGACCGGGCGCGAACTGACCGAACCGCACCATATCGAAACGTCACCGACACGGCGCAAGGTCGTGATCATCGGGGCAGGGCCCGCCGGACTGGAAGCCGCCCGTGTTGCAGGCGAACGCGGGCACGGGGTCGTCGTTTTTGAGGCGGCTGGCAGCGCAGGCGGGCAGATAAGGCTTACCGCGCAAAGCCCGCGCCGCCGCGAGATGCTCAGCATTATCGACTGGCGGCTCGCCCAATGCGACAAGCTTGGTGTCGTGATCCGCTATAACAGCTGGGCCGAAGCCGATGCGGTGCTGGCCGAGAAGCCTGACGTCGTGGTTATCGCCACCGGAGGCATGCCGCACACCGAGGTGCTCAGCCGTGGCAATGAACTGGTGGTGTCCTCCTGGGACATTATCTCCGGCGATGTGAAGCCCGGCGCCAATGCGCTGGTCTATGACGATGCCGGCGACCCCGCCGCCCTGCAGGCGGCCGAGATCATCGCTGCTGCCGGCGCCCGGGTCGAGATCATGACCCCCGACCGGACATTTGCGCCGGAGATTATGGGTATGAACCTGGTGCCCTTTATGCGCTCGCTGCAGAAACTCGACACCACGTTCACAGTGACGTTCCGGCTGGAAGCCGTCGAGAAGGACGGGAACCAGTTGCTGGCGCATATCGGCAGCGATTACGGCGGCGTCGCCAGACAGCGGCAGTTCGACCAAATCGTCGTCAACCATGGGACACGCCCGCTGGACGATCTCTATTTCGATCTGAAACCGCACTCGTCAAATCTAGGCGAGGTCGATTATGAGGCGCTGATCGAGGGCCAGGAGCAGGCGGCGCAGCGCAATGCCGATGGCGGCTTCCGGCTGTTCCGGATCGGCGATGCGGTGGCTGCACGCAACACCCATGCCGCGATCTATGACGCGCTGCGGCTTATGCGGACAATCTGACATCTGGATTCTGCAGGATGTTGCGGGAACGCGGAGACACCTGGCAGCCAGTTGAGCAAAAGTGTCAGGTCTTTATGACGTCTGTTCCCGAGACACGATCAAAGAGCGCGCGGCCGTTTCTCAGGATCAAGTTCAGGTTGAACAGTATCCACACAGCGCAGATCGGGAGAAACCATGTTGCCAGGTGCCCGGCAATGCTAATGCTGGCAGGGACCCCGAACAGTCCGCTCTGATTTGCATACAGCACCAGAATCAGACCGAGCGGCACCACGTTCATGAGGCCGTGCCGCATGGCTGCTTCAACCAGGCTCGGACCGCGATTGCTCCGGGCACCAACAGTGCGCAGTCCCATGAGCCTTTTTCCGACAGTCGAGCCAGCGAGCCACTCGCTCAGGAACACATAGAGCATCACAACCATGGCGGCGTGAAAATTGGTCACGACAAGGATCGGATTGACCTGCTGCCCGGAAGCATTCGTCGGATACGACTGAATTTCACTGCGAAAGGTGTTCTCCGATAGCTTTTCCTGTTTGCCGATCGTGATCGATGACGCGATCGTCAGGCCCGGCAAAGACCTCTGGCATGAAACGGCAAAGTTCAGATTGGCCATTGGCGGAGGCGTCAGTTGCGGCAAAGTCTGCAGCGGCGAACAATACTGCATCGCAATCCCGGCAGATCCCTGAACGCGCCCGTCAGTCAACTTGTAGGCAATACCGGTCAGCATCTGGACGGCAACCAGGATCAAGGCAATGTCAATCATCAGCGCGAACAAGCGCGATTTCAACGAAGCCAACGGCGCTGGAGGAGGCAGCGGCAAACCTCAAAGTGTAGATTGCCATTCTGGAGTTGTCTGATTGATTTTACCTTAACGCCCGGAAGAACTCATAACGCGGATTGCTTGTCTGCAGACGTGAAAACTATCCAAGACTGAGTAAAGCCGCGCGCGCATCCTCCACCGTCTGTTCGACGTTGAAATAGGCGGCGAACTGCATGAAGCCCTCCAGCCCCAGCGCATGTCCGTAGAGCGCCGCGACACGGTTATCGGCACTGTCTTCGGCCAGGCGGTAGCTGTGCCGCCAGATCTGCCCGCTGCGATCCTCCACGATTCCGGTAGCGGCAGGCGACCGGTCGGAAATCAAGCCAGACCAGGTCGTCTCTCGGTCGCCATCGAGCCCCCAGGCTGACAGATAGATCGTCAGCAGGCCGCCCGGAGCCCAGAACACCAGCGATCCATCCTCAATGCGCCGCGCCATGCGAAATGGCAGCGTCATCGCCCAGCTTGCAGTCAGTTGCTGGCGTCCCTCGATGATCGGGTGGCCGCCCGGCGTTGTGTCGCTCATTGAAGTCCCGTCATGTCGAATGCACTGCTCGACCTTAACCCGATTTTCGCGCAGGGATCGTAGTTTCTGGCGATGATCTACATCCTCGCCATCATCTATTGGCTGATTTTTGAAGTCATCATTGTCAAAGGTGCGCTTGCCTTCCGCGATGCGGAAAAGGTCGAACGGGGCGAGGCACCGGATTCAGGCTACACCTTCATTCCCGACATTCTGGTATTTGTGCCGCTGTTCTGCGCCACAGCCTGGCTGATCAAATGGCTCGCTCCCGGCGATGCGATCGTGATACTCACCGCGCTCGCGGCAGTACTTTGTGCAAGACGCGCCTCGATACTGCGCTGCGCCAGCGCGATAAAAATCTGTCAGCCCAGACTGGTCAAACGGCCTGCCTGCGTGTATAGGCACCGCGATTTCCCGAATTTCGGCCTCGTGTGCGGCCCCTTCGATGGGCGGCCCGGGGCATTGACGACCGACTGGAGTTTGACATGGCAGTTCCTAAACGCAAAACCTCCCCCTCCAAGCGCGGCATGCGCCGTTCGGCCGATGCGCTGAAGCAGCCGTCCTATGTTGAGGACAAGAATTCCGGCGAAATGCGCCGTCCGCACCACATCGACCTGAAGACCGGCATGTATCGCGGCCGTCAGGTTCTGACCCCGAAGGAAGGCTAAGCCTTTCTCCAATGGTGCGATTTTGCGGCCGGCTTTGCCGGCCGTTGTCGTTTGTGGCCCGCAATTGGGTCTTGACCCGGACAAGGTGCGGCGCTCTACAGAGCCAATCATCTGCCGGAACCTGCCATGCTCAGCGCCATCCCTCTGCTCGTCATCCCCTTCATCCTCTACAATGTCGGTCTGGCGACTGCGGTAGATGGCCAGAACATCTGGGCCAACACGCTGTTTTCGGTGAACATGATGTCCGGCGGCGTGTGGACCATGACCTGGGCCGACGGCCTCATCGTCATTGCGCTGGTGCTGCTGTTCGTCGAGATCATGAAGTCGACGCGCACCTCAAACCGCTCGATTGTCGACCATCTGCTCTCGACCTTCGTGTTCGTCGCCTTCCTCGTCGAGTTCCTGCTGGTGCAAGGTGCTGCGACCTCGCTGTTCTTCGTGTTGATGCTGTTTGCGCTGCTCGACGTGCTCGCAGGCTTCTCCGTCACCATCCGCTCGGCTGGCAGGGACGTGAATTTCTAGAGCAACAGGCACGCCGAACAAAAAAGCCCCTCCCGCGAAAAGGGGAGGGGCAGCAGGCGGAGCCGGAACTTCAGACCGGGCGGGGAACTGCCCTCGCGGCTCTCGCCGAAGCGTGATGTCAGTTCGTCGCGGTGATGTTGCCAAGTTTCAGGAACAGCGTTTCGCCCGAGCTTCCATCCACGCCGTCATTGTCGGTGACCACGAAAGCATTGCCGGCGGCGTCGATGGTGAAGCCCTCGACCTTGTCGACAACATAGCCGTTGGTGGACTTCAGATCCGGCAGCAGGTCGCGCACCAGCGTTTTTTCAACCAGCGGCAGTTCGCCATCGAGCTTTGCCGGCTTGAACGCATCGAGCGACACCGCGTAGATGCGCTTCACCACTGCCTTGTCGCCGATCTGGTTGTCACGCTCGACGATGTAGAGCTTGCCGTTGTGATTGACGATTTCCGACAGGCCCATCCAGCCGGTCCCGGCAGCTTCCAGCGGATAACGCACGGCCGACCATTCCTTCGCCTTGGGCTTGTAGGCCACAAGCTTGACCTGGCCCTTTGGGTCGTCCTTCCACTCGCGCTGGATCGCGCCGACGATCTGCAGATCATCGCCTGAGCCGACCAGCGTCACGCCCTCGAGGCCGAAGCGGGTCTGTCCGGCAAGCAGTTCAACGGGCAGGCCGATTTCCTGATCGATCTTGCCGTCCTTGTCGACGTGCAACAGCGCGTGCGGCACCAGCTTGCCGCTGTCGCCCTCATTGCCAAGCCAGAAGCCGCCATTGCCGTCAGCAGCGATGCCTTCGAGATCCAGCTTCTGGGCCGGATTGCCGGCGCGGGTCAGGATCGTCTTCGCGGTGATTTTCGCCGGGGTCTGCGTTGCGTCGATCGTGTAGATCGCCGGCTGGTTCGTGTAGACCGAGTCGGAAATCGCGTAGAGCTTGCCCGGTTCGGTGGGGTCGGCGGTCAGGCCAGACAGCGCACCCCAGCCGAGTGGCACGCCCTTGTCGGTCAGCCCGGCCGTCAGCATCGGGTAGGAGGCGGGTGCTGCCGAGCGCTCATAGATCATCACATGCGAGCGGGCGCCGCCGTCCTCACCGAGGTCTGTCTCGTTGGCGGTGACCAGCAGGTTGCGCAAGGGGATCGCGACAACGCCTTCCGGACCAACGCCCGAGGGCAGGATCTGCAGGAATTCGGGTGCTGCGCCGGTGTCCTTGTAGACGCCGATCAGCGAGGCGCGCTCGGCGGCAACGAAGATCAGGTTGTCATCGCCGAACTTCGCGACTTCCATGCCTTCTGGCTCGATGCCCTTCTTGTTGCGGTGGTCAGGATAGTGGCCGGCATTGGCGGCCTCATACTCAAAGGACGTGCCGGAATCATAGAGCAGCTCGCCGGTCTTGGAGAAGATCGAGAAGCCGCGCGTGCCGCCCTTCCAGTCGCCCTCATTGGCGATGGCGATGCGGTTATTGTCGAGCCACTTCACGGTGTCAGGCTCGCGCGGGGTTGCCTCCAGCTTGCCGGTGAAAGACAGCGCGCCATCCTTCTTCGTGTCGATGCCTTCCAGTGCCACCGTACCGGCGGAGAAATGCGAGGTGACCTTTGCGGTCGCAGCATCGACGATGACGATGTGGTTGTTTTCCTGCAGCGTGACAGCGATCTCGCCGGCGTCATTGAAGGAAACGAATTCCGGCTCGGCATCTTCAGGTGCGATCTCGGACAGGCCGGTCATTTCGACGGTCTTGATGTTTGCGCAGTCAGCAACGCCATTGGCAACCGGCACGATCTTCAGGGTGCCGGACGGAAGCTGCGGCAGCGCGCCGTCATTGATGTCCTCGTCGCGCTCGTTTTCGATGGCGACGGCAATCAGCGTGCCTTCCTTGTTCATGGCAACTGAATCCGGCTGGCCGCCGAGATCGCAGGATGCTTCGATCTTTCTGGTCGCGAGGTCGATCGTGGTCAGGTTGCCAGAGGGCTCGGTGAAGGACTTCGATGTGTTGACGCCGGCAAACACCTTGCCACCACGCACGGTGACCGAGGTCGGCTCGCCGTCAATCTTGACGGAGCCGCCTGCCTTGGGCGCCCTGGCGTCGGTAATGTCGATGAAGCCGACTGCGCCGAGCGGGCTATCGGAATAGACCAGCGTGTTGCCATCTTCAGTCGCCGCGATGATTTCGGACGAGGTCGCGGTTTCGGGCTTTGCGTCAGCCGGCAGGTTGCCGGTGACAACGAAGGTGGCGATGCGGTTGAAGTTCTGCTGCTGGGCAAATGCTGCGGTGGCCGTCGAGGCGGACAAGGCCAGACCAAGCGCTATCAGGCGCGACGTGCGGTTCATCGTGGTTCTCCCATGGAATGGACGATGTTCCATGGACCCCGACTGTTTCAGCGGGATGACGCTTGCGTGACAGAGATGTGATGGCTGTGCATGGTTCGGATGCAACGGGCAAAGAGCCGGGCGCGTGAAGCTAACCCCGGCGTGTCAGCGGTCGTGGGAGCCTCAGCGCAAGGCGACCAGCACTGCGCCGAGGGCGATCAGCGCGACGCCGAGCCAGTTCATGCCGGACAGTTTTTCGCCGAGAAAGATGGCGCCGAAGACAGCCACCAGAACCACGCTGAGCTTGTCGAGCGGTGCGACCTGCGCAGCCTGGCCAAGCTTCAGTGCGCGAAAGTAGCAGAGCCAGGATGCGCCGGTCGCCAGTCCGGACAGAATGAGGAACAGCCAGGTCCGGCCGGATATCTCGCCGGGTCGCTGGAACTGTCCGGTCGCCGCCACGATCAACCCGGCAAAGGCGACGATCACAATCGTGCGGATGAGCGTGGCAAAGTCAGAACTGATGTTGGCAACGCCGACCTTGGCGAAGATAGCGGTGAGCGCGGCGAAGATCGCAGAGAGCAGGGCCCAGAATTGCCAGGAGAGGGTCATTGTCACCTTCGGCCGCTCGGCGCTCGTTCAGTGAAGCGCGCCTATGAGATAGCTGAAAGCCGGGCAGGCGCAAGGTTCAGGGTTGTTCACCCGGCATCACGTGTCCGGCTTCCGGGGTTGGCCCGGCGGGCCTGGACCTGCGGGTTGCGCGGGTCATCCACACCAGCAATGGCCGCTCCATAACCAGATAGATCACGCAGCCGACAAGTATGCTGGAGGCGAGTGCGGCCGGCAGAAAGCCGACACGCGCGACGATGCCCAGGCCATGGTCGCCGGCGAAGGTGAGGAGCTTGCCGACAATCGCCAGGGTGACGACGTGAGACAGATAGATGGAGTAGGACGCATCGCCGAGGAACATCAGATTGCGGTTCGGACGGCGCGCCAGCCATTGCTCCATGGCGATCATGCCGGTGACGATCATCGCGGCCGGAACGCCCAGGCCGATGATGCGCGGGGTTTCCGTGCCGGCAGCGTTCCACAGGGCGAACGCGCCGAACATCGTCAGCACCAGGCCGGTGTCGGGCCCGATGCGGAAGCCGCGCATGTAGAAGGCGGCGATGGCGACGCCAAAGGCAAATTCGAGGATGATGGCGTTGGTGTAAAAAGCTGCAGCGCTTTCGGGCGGCGCGAATGTGCCGAGGCAGGCGAGCACAACCAGCGAGCCGATGACGGCCAGGAATCGCAGCAGTTTTGGCAGCGGCAGACAGGCAGCAAAAAGCAGGTAGAAGGCGATCTCGTAGTTCAGCGTCCAGCCGGGAATGACCAGCGGCAGCTGTGCCTCGAGGGTCGGGTGTGGCCAGGGCAGAAACAGCATTGACGCGGTGAAATGCGACAGGTCGAACGCGTTGGTTGCCAGAATGGTCGGCGCAACAATGGCGACCAGCGCCAGGCCGAGCGTCAGCATCCAGTAAAGCGGGATGATGCGAATTGCCCGGCGGCGCAGGAAGGCTGCTGGCGTGGTTTCGCCTCCAGCCGTGGTGACCCACATGATGAAGCCGGAGATCACAAAGAAGATGTCGACGCCGGCAAGGCCGACCATGAAGTGGTTTTCTCCAAAGGTGGCGCGGGCCAGCTGATCATATGCATGGAAGGCAACGACCATCAGGGCGGCGATCGCCCGCAGATACTGCACCGAAATGATCATGCCCTGCCCCTGCACTGCACTGCCCTGACCCAATCCGGTACGGAAGCTGCGGGTCAGAGCAGACGGAGCAAACGGCGTGCCAGGAGTGAGGTCAGCGGTAACCTTTGCCCCGCGAGACAGGCTCCGGGGGACAGTTTACTTTCTTCCCGCAGAAGGACGCGGGGGTTCAGGACTGGCGCTGGCGGGAAAAGTAAACTTGTAACTTGTCACTTGCCAGTTCTGCTATTGTTGCGGAAGCGGTG
>CAYZQP010000059.1:0-354 GCA_964480545.1 uncultured Mesorhizobium sp.
TCCTCGCCCCCCTGTGGGGGGAGAGGTGGACCGGCGTAGCCGGGACGGAGTGGGGGGAAGCCATCAGCGCCTGGTGCAACCGCCCCGCCCTTCCGCAGCTTGCCGCCAAGCACCGTCACGAAGGACGGGCAGAACCCGTTCACACAGGAGAAATCCTTGTTGCAGCTGGATTGATCGATTCGCCGCTTGCGTCCGAACTCGGTCTCCAGCGGCTGCACAGACACGCAGTTGGAAGCCACGCCGCAATCGCCACAACCCTCGCACACCAGCTCGTTGATGATCACCCGCTTGTCCGGATCGGGGAACGTGCCGCGCTTGCGCCGCCGGCGCTTTTCGGCCGCACAGGTCTGGTCG
>CAYZQP010000059.1:364-814 GCA_964480545.1 uncultured Mesorhizobium sp.
GGTCGTAGAGCAACACCGTGACGCCCGGAATGTCGCGCAGCTCGCGCTGCACCGCATCGAGGTCATCGCGATGGCTGACCGTCACGCCAACCGGAAATGCCTCGCGATACTTGTCCGGCTCGTCGGTCACCACGGCGATGCGGTCAACGCCCTCGGCGCGCACCTGGTTCGCAATGTCATGAACGCTGATGCCGCCCTCATGCGGCTGCCCGCCAGTCATCGCAACCGCGTCATTGTAGAGGATTTTGTAGGTGATATTCGCGCCCGACGCCTTTGCTGCCCGCAATGCCAGCGAGCCCGAATGGTTGTACGTACCGTCGCCCAAATTCTGGAAAATATGCCCGCGCTTCGAGAACGGAGCCTGACCAATCCACTGCGCACCCTCGCCGCCCATTGCCGTGAAGCCGCGCGTCTCGCCCTGCAGCGCGCGCAGCCGTCGCAGGTGGGCGA
>CAYZQP010000059.1:824-7091 GCA_964480545.1 uncultured Mesorhizobium sp.
GCGCGTCTCGCGATCCATCCACAGCGCCATGAAGTGGCAGCCGATCCCAGCATTGGCGATCGAACCTTCCGGCACTTTGGTTGAGGTGTTGTGCGGACAGCCCGAGCAGAAGAAGGGCGTGCGGTTGCCCGCATCCACCGTGTCCGCCAGCATCGCCTGAAACTGCCGCAGCCGCGCCACCCGCGCCGCGATCTCCTCGCTATGGCCGATGGTCTTCAGCACCCGCTCGCCAAGAGCAATGGCGATGTCGTTCGGGTCCAGCGCGCCCTTGGCCGGAAACAGCCAGTCGCCGCGCTCGTCCTTCTTGCCGACGACCCTGGGCTGATGCGCGGTGCCGTAAAGGTTCTCGCGCACCTGCGTCTCGATCAGCGAGCGCTTCTCTTCCACGACGATGATGAGCTCGAGCCCCTTGGCGAAATCCTTGATGTGCTCGTAGTCCAGGGGCCAGGGGCAGCCGACCTTGAACAGCCGGATGCCGAGCCGGTTGGCCTCCGCCTCGCCAATGCCGATCTCGTCCAGCGCCTGCCGCACATCGAGGAAACTCTTGCCGGCAGTGATGATGCCGATCTTCGCCTTCGCGCCGCCGGAATAGACGATGCGGTTCAGCCCGTTGGCGTGAATGAAAGCCGAGGCTGCGGCGCGCTTGTGCTCATGCAGGCGCTCCTCCTGGCCAAACTGGTTCAACTCGTTGCGAATGTGCAGCCCGCCCGGCGGCATCTCGAACTCGGGCAGAATGATCTTCACGCGATCAAGCCGGCCATCCACCGAGGCCGTCGATTCGATGTTGTCCTTCACGCATTTCAGCGCCGCCCATGTCCCGGCGAAGCGCGACAGGGCAAACCCGTACAGCCCGAAGTCGATCAGCTCCTGCACGCCGGCAGGATTGAAGATCGGGATCATCGTGTCGACAAACAGGAACTCGGTCGCATGCGCATTGGTGGACGATTCGGCAGTGTGGTCATCACCCATCAGCGCCAGCACGCCGCCATGCGGCGAGGTGCCCGCAAGGTTTGCGTGGCGGAACACATCGCCCGACCGGTCAACGCCCGGCCCCTTGCCGTACCAGACGGAGAACACCCCGTCATACTTGCCTTCGCCAAGCAGATTGGTCTGCTGCGAGCCCCAGCAGGCGGTCGCGGCGAGTTCTTCGTTCAGGCCCGGCTGGAACACGATATCCGATGTTTCCAGCGCCCTTTTGGCCTTCCACAGCTGCTGGTCCAGCCCGCCGAGCGGCGAGCCGCGATAGCCGGACACGAAGCCAGCCGTGTTCAAACCCGCCAGCCGGTCGCGCTCATGCTGCATCAACAGCAGGCGCACCATCGCCTGCGCGCCATTGAGAAACACGCGCTCTTTCGACAGGTCGAACTTGTCGTCGAGCGACACATTATGCAGGGTCATGCGCAGTCCTTCGCGGAGGCCGGTGGCCAACGTGCGCCCACTGTTTCCGGGCTATGCCGCAAGGTCAAATAAAATCGATGCGTCCATGCGCTTCTGTATGACGCGATGGCCTGGCCCGGTCGCAGCTTCGATGCCAGGCTGCCCCGTCCACACGCGTAACGCCAGATCAACTTTCGCGCACGCTATCGTGAACTTCGCAGGCGTTCCAATCGACGTTCAAGCTGCTATCGCCGAAATCGCCCGTTGTGAGGGCCAACCGCTACAACGGCTGGTAACGGGCAACCAACGAAACGGAGCGGCGACCACGCCGCCGGGCTGAGCCAGGGAGCAGAACACCATGTCGCCGGTCGACGGGCGGAATCTATTCGCCACCGCGCGCTCCTTCACAGGCCTGTCCGCCGCATGACAGTGCTGGTCGCGATCATACGCGCCATCAGTGCCATGAACCGCCTGCTTGGGAATACCTTCGCCTGGCTCTCGCTGGTCATGGTCATCGTCTGCTTTTCCGTTGTCGTCCAGCGTTACGCCTTTGGCGTCACGCATCTCTGGATGCAGGACCTCTATGTCTGGCTGAACGGTGTAATGTTCACCACTGTCGCGGGCTTTGCCCTGCTGCGCGACGACCATGTGCGCGTCGATATCTTCTATCGCCCTGCAACTGTACGCACCAAGGCAATCGTCGATCTGGTCGGCGTCATCTTTTTCCTCATTCCGTTCTGCTGGGTGGTCTATGCCTATAGCTGGAACTACGTCGCCCGCTCGTGGCGCCTCTACGAGGCCTCGGCCAATGTCGGCGGAATGCCGGGACTGTTCATCCTCAAAAGCTTCATTCTGGTCTTTGTGTTCGTTGTCCTGACCCAGGGCATCGCCATGGCGCTGCGCTCCATCCTCGTCCTCACGGGCAAGGAGGACATGCTGCCGGAAGACCTGCGCTACCGGGTTCATCAGGAGTAACCGGCGATGGATCCAAAGCTTCTCGGAGAAATCCTCGCCGCCACCATGTTTGTTGGCATCATCGGCTTCCTGATGATCGGCTTCCCGGTCGCCTTCACGCTGGCCGGGGTGTCGCTGATGTTCGGCGCCATCGGCATGTTCTTCGGCGTCTTCGACCCGTCAAACTTTGGCTCCATCGCCAATCGCTATCTCGGCACAATGACCAACGAGGTCTTCGTCGCGATCCCGCTCTTCGTCTTCATGGGCGTGCTGCTGGAGCGCTCGAAGCTGGCAGAACAACTGCTCTCCACCATGGGCAAGCTGTTCGGCAACATGTCCGGTGGCCTCGGCATCTCCGTCATTCTGGTTGGCGCGCTGCTCGCGGCCTCGACCGGTGTGGTTGGCGCAACCGTCGTCACCATGGGTCTGATCTCGCTGCCGGCCATGCTGCGCGCCGGCTACGATCCCAAGCTCGCCTGCGGCATCATCTGCTCGTCCGGCACGCTGGGCCAGATCGTCCCGCCCTCCACCGTGCTCATCCTGATGGGCGACATCATGTCGGGCATCAATGCGCAGGTGCAGATGGCCAAGGGCAATTTCGCGCCGACACCGATGTCGGTCGGCGACCTGTTTGCCGGTGCGCTGATCCCTTCGCTGCTGCTGGTCGTGCTCTATCTCGCCTGGATGATCTTCAAGTCGATCTACGACCCGGAATCCTGCCCGGCCATGCCCACCCCGGTCGAAGACCGGCAGGGCCTGATCAAGGAGATTGTCACGGCACTCATCCCGCCACTGCTGCTGATCATTGCCGTGCTTGGCTCGATCCTGGGCGGCATCGCCACACCGACCGAGGCCTCGTCGGTTGGTGCGGTCGGCGCCATCCTGCTGTCAGCTCTGCGCGGCCGCCTCAACTTCAAAATGCTGCGTGAGGCAACCATCTCCACCGCCTCGATCACCGCCATGATCTTCGTCATCCTGTTCGGCGCAGCAGTGTTCTCGATTGTCTTCCGCATGCTGGGCGGCGAGCATCTCGTGCACGAGTTTCTCGTCAACCTGCCCGGCGGCACCGGAGCGGCGATCCTCGTCGTGATGCTCATCATGTTCATTTTGGGCTTCATCCTCGACGCGTTCGAGATCATCTTCATCGTCGTGCCAATCACCGCCCCTGTGCTGCTGGCAATGGATGTCGACCCGGTCTGGCTGGGCGTGATGATCGGCATAAACCTGCAGACCTCCTTCATGACGCCGCCCTTCGGCTTCTCGCTCTTCTATCTGCGGGGCGTTGCGCCAGGCAGCGTTACAACCGGAATGATCTACCGGGGAGTCCTGCCCTTCGTAGCGTTGCAACTCCTGGCCATCGGTTTGATCTTCTGTTTCCCCTCGATAGCCACATGGCTGCCACGCTGGATTTACAGTTAGGTCATAATGCCGTCGTAGAACTGGTCAGGGTCGGGGGATGACAAGTCCACCGGCCCGAGCCATTTCTGCGGGGTAGTTCAATGTCGGTTCCATACGAGGATCAGAGCGAAACAATGCGCGATGCGCTGCAGCGTGCAATCGCCTCGATCAACGGCCCGACGGTCAGCCTGCGCCAGTTGCTGGCGATCATCGGCGATCACGGCTCGCTGCTGCTCTGCGCGATCCTGACAGTCCCTTTCCTGATCCCCGTCTCGATTCCCGGCGTCAGCACCGTGTTCGGTCTGGCGATCCTGCTGCTCGGCATTGGCGTCACCTTTAACCGCGCACCCTGGCTGCCGAAGCAGGTGATTGATCGCCCGGTTGATGCCGGCAAGCTGAAGGATGTGCTCCAGCGCGGTGCCAACATGGTCGCCCGCATTGAAAAGGTGATCCGCCAGCGCCTCGACTTCTTCACCAGCGGCGCGCTGATGGGCCGGATCAACGGTCTGGCGATTGTCTTTGCTGCCGTGCTTCTGATGCTGCCGCTTGGTCTGGTGCCCTTCTCGAACACACTGCCCGCGCTGGCTATTTTGTTTCTGTGCATCGGAGTTTCACAGCGCGATGGGCTGCTGGTGCTGGCTGGCTACGGCATGATCGTCGCCACGATCATCTATTTTGGTGTGCTGGCATATGCGGCTGTCGCAGCCGGCAGCGGCATCGCCTCGATGTTCGGCGGCAGTTGATCCGCCATTGACGAAAAGCAAAAGCCCGGGAGTTTCGCTCCCGGGCTTTTTCCTGGGTCAGAGATCAGCTGTCGAGCTGGAAGTATTTTTCGCGGGCCTGAATGAACAGCGAGTCCGTACCCTCGGTCTTCTGGCGCACGATGGCGAGCGCAGAGGCGAAGCTCTCGGCAGTCTTTTTGGTCAGCGCATCGCCCGAGCTCAGCAGCTCCTGCAAGATCTCCTTCGAGGCCTTGGCTCCGGCTTCGAGAATTTCATCCGGGAAGCGCTTGATCTGCACACCATGATCATTGACCAGCGTCTGCAGCGCACGCGGATCATTCGCAGCGAAATCTGCGGCAACCGAGTCATACTCGGCCTGACAGACGTCGCGGATAATCGCCTGAAGGTCGGCCGGAAGCGCCGTGAACTTGGTCTTGTCGACCACCAGTTCGGTCGCCAGACCCGGCTCGATGAAGCTCGGGAAATAGTAGTTCTTGGCGATCTGGTAGAAGCCGAGGGCAAGGTCATTATACGGGCCAACGAATTCGGCCGCATCCAGCGTGCCTGACTGTAGCGCCTGGAAGATTTCACCGGCCGCAAGGTTGGTCACCGATGCACCGAGTTTCTGCCAGACCTGACCACCGAGGCCAGGAGTACGGAAGCGCAGACCCTGCACAGATGACACACCGGTCAACTCGTTGCGGAACCAGCCGCCCGCCTGCGTTCCGGTATCGCCCGACAGGAAGCCCTGCACGCCGAACTGGTCGTAGATCTCGTCCCAGACCTCCTGGCCGCCGAGATAGCGCACCCAGCCGGTCAATTCGCGCGAGGTCATGCCGTAGGGCACGCCGGTGAAGAACGACAGGCCGGCGCTCTTGTTCTGCCAGTAATAGGCAGCGCCATGGCTCATCTCGGCATTGCCGTCGATCACGGCATCCAGCGCCTGCAGGCCCGGCACGAGTTCACCAGCCGAATAGACCTGAATGGTCAGGCGGCCACCCGAGGCGGCGGTGATACGGTCCGCGAGACGCTGCGCGCCAACGCCGAGGCCGGGGAAGTTTTTCGGCCAGGTGGTGACCATGCGCCAGGTCTGATTGGCCTGTGCGATTGCAGGAGTTGCAAGCGTTGACGCTGCAACGGCTCCTGCACCGGCAAGACCGGCTGACTTGATAAATTTGCGACGATCCAAGTGGACCTCCCTGTTCATTGCTTTTCTGATGGGTTGGCCGGGCCTCCACCCGGCGGGCACCCGGCGACCTTACAAGCGCAGCAGGGAGCGTCCACCCCGCTATCCCATTGGAAATGCCGGAATATCGCCCCCAGGGCCTGTCGATCACGAAGCGTTCAACTGGTCCCGCTTCGCTGGCAGGAAAGGCCCGGCACAGCGGCCGCATCATGCAATCGCCTGATCGCCGGAAAACCCCGGTGCAACCGGCAGTTTGCAGGCGCACCTGAAGCAAACCGACCGATCCCCACAGCGGTGAGATCACGCAAATTATCCTGGAGACAGCCGTCGTTCACAATTTCTGATAATAACGTGATCGAGCCGAAAGCACCCGGTCCGACAGCCTTCGCCAGGGGCGGACAACCGGCTTCGCCTAAAAAATAGTCACATCGGCGGCGCATCTAATCCATTAGTTGCATCCACCCACAACCATACGGTGGAAGGCAATTGACGTGATGTCTCCGGGGCGCAATAGGTAAATCAAAACGCAGGCTCACAGGCCTGTGAGACGCTCGGGAGGGGAACCCGTTGAACTTTGCGCTTTCGATCTGCCGCGTGATCGACGAGTTCAATCGTCGCATGGGCATCATC
>CAYZQP010000059.1:7101-8324 GCA_964480545.1 uncultured Mesorhizobium sp.
CTCGTGCTTGGCGCGTCGGTCGTCAGCGCGCTCAACGCGCTGATCCGATACTCCACAAATTTCCTGCTCTGGATGGAAGCCAAAGTCGGCGGCGGCTTCTTCCTCGGCCTCGTCCAGTTTTACGGAGCGAATTCCAACACGCTCTCTGAATCGCAATGGTACATGCTGGCCGGGATGGTCATGATGGGCGGTGCGTGGACGCTGAAGGTCAACGAGCACGTTCGCGTTGATCTATTCTATGGCTGGGTCAGCGAGCGCACCCGCACCTGGATCGACCTGCTTGGCGGCATCTTCTTCCTGCTGCCCATGTGCATCATCATGATCTGGTTCACCTGGCCGTGGTTCTACGATTCCTGGATCACCAACGAGGGCTCCCTGAACGCCGGCGGCATCGTGCGCTGGCCGGTCAAGTTCATGATCTTCCTCGGCTTCGTCCTGATGTTCATTCAGGCCATTTCCGAGCTGATCAAATGCTACCTCGCCCTGACAACCAATTATGTGCGTGAGTTCGCGTACGAGAAACCGCTTCAATGATTGATTGGCTGATCCACTACCTTGGCCCCTTGATGTTCATCGGGCTGATTGTCTTCATGGTGATCGGCTATCCGGCCGCGTTCAGCCTTGCCGCAGTCGGTCTGTTCTTCGGGTTCCTGGCCATCGAGCTCGGCGTCATCGCGCCCCAGTTCCTCGGCAACCTGACGCTCCAGCTCTATTCGGTCGTCTCGAATGAACTGCTGCTGGCGATCCCCTTCTTTACCTTCATGGGCGTTATTCTGGAGCGATGTGGTCTGGCGGAAGACCTGCTCGAAGGGTTTGGCCAGTTGTTCGGTGGCCTGCGCGGCGGCCTGTCCTACGCGGTCATTCTGGTCGGCGCGGTCCTCGGTGCGATCACCGGCACGGTGGCCGCCTCGGTCATCGCCATGGGCCTGATCTCGCTGCCGATCATGCTGCGCTACGGCTATGATGTGCGCCACGCAACCGGTGTTATCGCTGCCTCCGGAACCATCACCCAGCTGATCCCGCCGTCGCTGGTTCTGATCGTTCTGGCCGACGCGCTCGGCCGCTCGCCCGGCGACATGTATATCGGCGCAACCGGCGCATCGATCCTGCAGGTTCTGCTGTTTGCCGCCTGGGTGTTCGTCCTGTCGATCTGGCGGCCGGAAGCTGTACCGGCGCTTCCGCCTGAGGCGCGCTTGGCCTCTGTCAGGGATGATCTCTTGGCT
>CAYZQP010000059.1:8334-16063 GCA_964480545.1 uncultured Mesorhizobium sp.
GGCGTGTTTGGCGCGATGATCCTGGCCTGGATCAACCGCCGCCTGACCTGGTCGCTGATCTATTCGGGCATGGACCAGACCATGCGACTGACCGCGATGGTTATCTGGATCCTGCTCGGCGCGCGCGTCTTCTCTCTGGTGTTCCAGGGCGTCGGCGGCGGTCACTGGATCGAGGCAATGCTCACCTCCCTGCCTGGCGGCGAGGTTGGCTTCCTGATCTTCGTCAACGTCTTCATCTTCTTCATGGCGTTCTTCCTCGATTTCTTCGAGATCGCCTTCATCATCGTGCCGCTGCTCGTGCCGGCAGCACAGGCGCTGGACATCAACCTGGTGTGGCTGGGCGTGATGATCTGCGCCAACATGCAGACCGCCTTCATGCATCCACCCTTTGGCTTTGCGCTGTTCTATCTGCGCGGTATCGCCCCGCGCGACACCGTGAAGACCCGCGACATCTACCTCGGTGCCATTCCGTGGCTGTGCCTCCAGTTGGTCCTGGTAGCCGTGCTGATCTTCTGGCCCGGCCTGGTGACGTATTTCCTCGATGGCGGTCCGACCGTGGACCCCGACACGATCAAGATTGAAATCCCGGTTACGCCCGGTCTGGGCGGCGGCGGATTGAACGCGCCGCCGGCATTCGACCTGAATGCACCGCCGAGTTTCGGTGATGCACCTGCGCAACCGGCACCCGCCACCCCGCCACCGGCGGACCTGTCGCAGCCACCGAAGTTCAACTGAGACTGCTGCGCAGCGCAGGCCGTATCGGAATGTGTGCCGACAGCCGCTGAAACGAAGGGTTCAACGTTGAAGAAGGCTTCAGGAGAGGTAGGTCGCATCAGGAGGACCGGCGAAGAAGTCGTTGTCCTCTCGCGACCTGACTGCAAGCTGATGAAGCCGGCGCGCGCAACCGGGGCGCTCGGTCTCACACCACGGCTGAAGACGCGCTAACCTTGTACCTGCTCGACACTGATGTCGTCAGCAACTCCACGACGCGACCATTGTCGCAATGAATAGCAGGGACTTCCTGAGAATTCATGCCGACTTCGCCCTGCCCGGCGTTCTCGATCCGACGCTGCACAAATGGATCGTGGAACGCAAGACAGTCCGGTAACGCGAAACAAAAAAGCCCGGACGCAATGCATCCGGGCTCCAGTATTTCGATAACCGGGGTTACCCCCAGGCTGGTTTACAGGGCGCCTGCGCGCTGCTGGTTCATCATGAACGTGTCGTTCGAATATTCCGCCACCTGGGCGTTCAGGTAGTAGTCCTTGCGGAACGCCTTGATCGATTCCCAGATCTTCTTGAAGTTGGCGTTCGTGCCCTCGATCTCGGCATAAGTGTCGTGCGATGCCTTGAACGAAGCCTGAAGAATTTCCGGGCTGAACGGGCGCAACTGTGCACCGGCAGCAACCAGACGGCGCAGAGCCGGAGGATTGAGCCAGTCATAGGCCTGCAACATGTTGGCATCGGTTGCCTGGGATGCGGTGCGCAGGAGCGACTGATAGGACTTTGGCAGCCCGTCAAACTTCTCCTTGTTAAACATCGCATGCACGGTCGGGCCACCTTCCCAGAAACCGGGATAGTAGTAGTACGGCGCAACCTTCACGAAGCCGAGCTTCTCGTCATCGAACGGCGTGGTCCATTCGGCCGCGTCAATCGTGCCCTTTTCGAGAGCCTGATAGATTTCGCCGCCTGGCAACTGCTGTGGCACAACGCCGAGCTTCTGCATGATCGCGCCGGCAAAACCGCCGATGCGGTACTTGAGGCCCTGCAGGTCAGCGAGCGTGTTGACCTCCTTGCGGTACCATCCGCCCATCTGGGTGCCGGTATTGCCGGACGGAAAGCCGATAATGCCCTGGGTTCCCAGGAACTCGTTGAACATGTCGATACCGCCGCCATGATAGAGCCAGGCGTTCATGCCACGCGCCGGCAGGGCGAACGGAACAGCCGAACCCAGCGCCCATGTCGGGTCCTTGCCCCAGTAATAATAGGCGACCGTATGGCAGGCTTCGATCGTGCCGGCAGACACGGCGTTGGCGACTTCCAGCGGCGGCACGATTTCGCCGGCTGCGAAGACCTGGATTTCAAAATTGCCGTCGGTAGCGTCCGACACGTATTTCGCGAGCGTTGTCGCGCCACCATAAATGGTGTCAGCGAGGCTCTTGGGGAACGACGAGGCAAGACGCCAGGTCACCTTCGGGTTCGACTGCGCGATGGCGGGCGCGGCAAGCGTAGTGGCAGCAGCGGCGCCGGCACCCGCCAGGCCCGCCTTGGTAATAAACGAACGACGATCCAACTGGACCTCCCATTTTTGGTGTAAACGTCTGAATGCCTAAGGCTTTTGTGGACTCCCCCCAGGCTAGGCCAGACGCGGAACAATACACGCACGAAGTGCGCTGTCCAGCACCCCGCAGGCACGAAACTGCACGTGATTGCGCCAAAGAATGAAATTTGCGGGCCAGGCAGAGAGCCGCGTGGTATTCTGCGGAGAAATCGCCTATTTCATGGGCACTTAACCAAACCGGAAAACACGATGCAGCCGCTTGTCGCCGTATCCACCGACGTCCGTCAGTTCGACAATTATCATTGGCATGCAGCGCCCCGCCAATATCTCGAGGCGGCTATTTCCGGAGCAGGAGTCTTTCCGGTTCTGGTACCGTCTTTCGGTGACCGGCTCGACCTCGATGAACTTCTGTCGAAGGTCGATGGCGTCATGTTCACCGGCTCGAAATCCAACGTACACCCGTCGCTCTACGGGCAGGAAGCCACCGAGGATAACGGTCCATACGATCCGGACCGCGACGCCACCACCCTGCCGCTGATCCGGCGGGCGATCGAGCGTGGCGTACCGTTGCTCGCCATCTGCCGGGGTATCCAGGAAATGAACGTTGCACTCGGCGGCACCCTGGCCACCGAAATCCAGGACCTTCCCGGAAGAGCCGATCACCGCGCACCAGTCAGCGACAATCAGGATGAGCGCTTCGCCATCCACCAGACGATCAGCATCAAACCGGACTCATGCCTGGCTGGCGTGTTCGGACCCGGTGAAATCCTCGTCAATTCCGTTCACCGTCAGGCCGTCGACCGGCTGGGCGACAAGTTGCAGGTGGAAGCGGTCGCGCCCGATGGCACGGTCGAGGCCGTGTCCGTCATCAACGCCCGCGCTTTCGCGGTCGGCGTTCAGTGGCACCCGGAATACTGGGCAGCCACCGACAGCAATTCAGCAAAGATTTTCGCAGCCTTCGGCGATGCCGTACGGCAGCATGCTATTGATCGGACGGTTGGCCGGATCGCTGCCGAGTAGCCTACTGCTCGGCCCAGAGCGACAGCAGAGCCGAAGCCGGCTGATAGGATTCGTAGTCCACACCATCCCCAAACGCGAATTCGGCAACCGCTGAATTCTCGGCGTCCATAAAGGCTATCGACCCGTCTTCCCGCTCGCGCCAGAACTTCACGTTGCTCAGTCCCGGATGAATCTCGTCGCAGCCCTTGTTGACATTGAGCGGCGCGTAACCAGGCGTGAGTTCCTCGCCCCGTGTGATCATGCATGAGGTGCTTGCCTCAGGAGAAGCCAGCTTGAACACGCGGGCAGCGCGAGGCTGATCATCCTTGCGCGGACCGATACTGGCAGTCGTTTCCATGTCGATCCCGGCCGCAGCCGCTTCGGCCTGCTTCAGGATCTCGGGCGTCTCTCTCAGTGTCGAGGCGCTGTAAAGGCCTGCAGCCGTTGCACCGATCATCAGAAAAATAGCCAGACGCGTACGCATAACAAACTCCATCGCTCGTCATGAATACGACCGCTTTCGTTAGTCGCGCGTTAACACGGGCAGTTTTCGGCCCTTTCCGTGGGAGCTAGCGCGGCTTCACCGAGACTGTCTCGGGCACTGCTGTCAGTGCCCTGCCCTTCGAAAACCACTCGATCAGATTGTCGACGACAAGGTCCGCCATGCCATTGCGTGTGTGCACAGAGGCCGAGCCGACATGCGGCAGCAGGCAGGCATTGGGCAGGTCGATCAGATCCTGGCGCACGCGCGGCTCGTCGACGAAAACATCAAGCCCGGCCGCCAGGATGGTCCCATCGCGCAAGGCCGCAACCAGATCGTCCTCATCCACCGTACTGCCGCGCCCGATATTCACGAACACACCATTGGAGCCGAGCGCCTTGAGAATACGCGCATTCACCGCCTTCTCCGTGGACGGCGTACCCGGCGCGACCGAAATCAGCACATCCACCGCAGAGGCCAGCCCCTCCAGCGTATCGTGATAGGGATAGGCAATGCCCTCGACCTGCCGGCGATTGTGATAGCTGACCGGCAGCCCGAACGCCTCGATGCGACGCGCAATCGCCTGCCCGATGCGGCCCATGCCAAAAATGCCGACCGAGCGCCCGCGCAGCGAGCCTGTCAGCGGATAAGCGCCCTCCTTCGCCCAGCGTCCTGCCCGCAGATAGGCCTCCGCCCTGGGCAGCTCGCGCAGCGTGTTGATCAAAAGTCCAATCGCCGTATCCGCGACCTCCTCGGTCAGCACGTCCGGCGTATTGGTCACCATCACGCCATTGCCGCCGGCAAACTTCGCATCCACGCCGTCATAGCCAACGCCAAAATTCGCGATGATTTCGACTTTCGGCAGCGCCTTGATGAAATCTGGCCCGACAAACGCTGCGCCAAGCGATGGTGAAACCGCCACTCCACGCACGCTCGCAGCCAGTTCCGGCGTAATCGCACCAGCACTCACCTGATCCGTCTGCACCAGTTTGAAAGTCTCGGCGATGCGCGCGACCGAGCGCTCGTGCAGCTTGCCGGGCACCAGAATGGTAACAGTCTTCAGGTCAGCCATAGAGTCCTCCAGTTGGGCCCGGAGAACTCTGGAACATCTAGCTCCGCTCCACCGGCCGCCCGGTGGATTGCCTGACATGCAATTCCGGCCGGATCAACTCCTGCGATGGCTTGACGCTTGTGCCAGCCAGCTTGTCGAGCAGTGCACGCGCTGCCTGACGGCCAACCTCGCGCTGCCCGTTCCAGACTGTCGTCAGCGCTGGCGTCGCAATCGCCGCCTCCTCCAGGTCGTCATAGCCGGTCACGGAAATGTCGACGCCAGGCTGCAGGCCAGCGCGCGCAATACCATTCATCAGGCCGATGGCCACAAGATCGTTCCAGCAGCACACTGCTGTCGGATGATCCTTCAGCGCCAGAAACTGGCTGGCGGACTCAAACCCGCCCTGCTTGGTGCGCGGCCCCGGAATACGCCAGTCCGGCTTGACCTCAAGCCCTGCCTTTTCCATCGCGTTGCAATAGCCGCGATAGCGGTCGCGCCCGGTCGAAGTCTGGTCCGTGCCGCCGATCATGGCGATCCGCTTGTGGCCGAGCGAAATGAGGTGGTTGGTCGCGAGTTCGGTACCATAGGCGTCATCACCACGGAACACCGGCACTTCCGCGCCCTCAACACTGCGCGCAATCAACACCGCCGGCAGATCGTTCGCCTCGGCCAGAATGATATCTTCGGCCGGCGTGCCAATCGCCGGCGACATGATCACGCCATCGGCACCCAGCTGCAACAACGTGTCGACAAAGGTGCGTTGCTTCTCCAGCTGGTCGTAATGATTGGACAGAATGAACGTCTGCCCGCTGCGGTCCAGCTCCCCCTCGATCGCCTTCAGGATTTCAGCAAAGAACGGGTTCATAATGTCGTGCACCACGACGCCAACAATACCCGAGCGCGAGGTGCGCAGGCTGGCGGCGCGGCGGTTATAGATATAGCCGATGGTGCGCGCGTGATCCTTGATCCGCTCGCGCGTTGCCTCCGCCACCAGCGGGCTGTCCCGCAAGGCCAGAGAGACCGTAGCCGTCGATACGCTTAGCGCATCTGCGATGGTGGATAGTTTAATTTTTTGTGCCAGGCTCCCCTCCCGGTTTAAACAGTTTAAACTGTTTAGATGCCGTTTAGGACAGCTTGGCTGGCAAATCAAAGCTTTTTTGCCAAAACCTCTGCTTCTCCATCGAGAACATTGCGCTCCGCCAGCCGCAACTGGTGCTCACGGTGGATAATGTAGAGGCCGCTGGCAACAATGATCAGACCTCCGGCCACGGTCCAGACATCCGGCAACTGGCCAAAAACGAGGTATCCCGCAATGATCATCCAGACCATCTGCAGATACGGATAAGGCGCCAGCGCCGTCGTGCTGGCCATGCTGTAAGCCTTGATGACAAACCAGTGGCCAATCGCGCCGGAAGCACCGATCCCGACCAGCAGCAACCAGTACCAGCCATGTTCCGGAACTGTTACCGTATAGGGAACCGTCGGCAACATCAGCAGGGTCGGCGCCAGCGCCGAATAGAAGATCAGGCTTTCCGGCGTCTCGGTCGTACTCATGGCGCGCGTCATCAGCACGTAGCCCGAATAGCTCAGGCAGGCGCCAAGCGCGAACATGTGGCCCTGCTGGAACGCGGAGAACCCCGGGCGTGTAATGACCAGAACGCCAACAAATCCGACAATGATCGCTATCCAGCGTCGCCAGCCTGCCCATTCACCGAGGATTGGCCCGGCAAGCGCCGCAATAAGCATGGGCGCAAAGAAGAAGATCGACATTGTCTCGGCAAGCTGCAGCGTCTTCAGCGCAAAAAAGTTGAAGACCGTAGAGCCGACCAGCATCGCTCCCCTCAGCAACTGTTTGGGCAGACTGTTGAACCGGTAGAGCGCGAAATGGCTCCAGCCCCGCAGCAGCACGAACGCCAGCGCCACATGCACAGCAAAGCGCATCCACGCCACGAACAACGAGTTCATACCCGACGTCACGAGATACTTCGCCGCTGTGTCGAGGCAGGTAAACAGAAAGCCACTGGCGCAGATCAGAAGGATGGCGCTGAGCGGCGTGGCCTTGTCGGGGGATTTGGAAGATGCATTCAATGAAGGACGTCCGGGAGACCTCCTTCATGGATCAAGGTGCAATCTCCGGCAAGCAGAAACCTGAAATGTCAGACAAAATAACGAGATGACTATTCGTCGTCGTCGCCGTCTTCTTCCGCATCGGCGTCAACCGACCCGGCCAGGTTGCCCTCGATCCGCGCGAGCAGCTTCGACAGCACCTTCTGATCCTTCTTGTCGATGCCCTTGAAAGCCTGCTTTTCGGTCTTCTTCACGGCCTTTTCGATCGCCTTGATCGCGTCGCGTCCGACTTCGGTCAGGAAGATATGCGCCTGGCGCGCATCCTCGGTCGACGCCCGCTTTTCCAGCACGCCCTGGGTTGTCAGCCGGTTGATCGTCTTGGTGATGGTTGGCGGCTTTACGCCAAGCTTTGCAGCCAGTTCGCCGGGCGACTGCCCGTCTTCTGCCTCAAGTGCCAGCATCAACTGCTCCTGGCCGGCATAAAAGCCGTGGCCGTTCAGCCGTGCTGCCAGCGCCGTGCGCGTAAGCCGCGCTGTCGCCTGAAGCCTGTTCATAACCGCTGCTTTTCTCGCCTTGGTCACCGGAATACCCTCACTGACACCGATAAGTCGGCTGTCGATTACGACAACCTTATCTCACTTTTGTGACAGCCAATATCTACGCGTATGACAATGCACGAATTGGCGACAAAGTCGGGTGCAAAAATCGATCAGCGAGCCTATATGAGGCCCCAGACCAAGACTCCCAGGACCCCAGGTCCCAGCAAAGAGGCCGAACCATGAGCCAGGCTCAGACGCAAACGCCCGCCCAAATCCCCGTCACCGTGCTCACCGGCTATCTCGGCTCCGGC
>CAYZQP010000060.1:0-6348 GCA_964480545.1 uncultured Mesorhizobium sp.
GGGCGACCTGCTGGAGCGCGTGCGCGGCATTGTCGGGCCGGATGTGGTGGTCGCCTGCGAGCTTGATCCACACAGCCATCTCACGCCTAAGCGCGTCGAAAACTCCAATATCCTCGCCGCCTTTCTCGAATTCCCCCATACGGATTTCTACGAGCGTGGCGAACATGTCGTGGAACTCGGGCTGGCGGCGACGCGCGGTGAGATCAAGCCCGTCATCTCGACCTTCGATTGCCGCATGATCCAGGTGTTGCCGACCAGCCGCGAGCCGATGCGCAGCTTCGTTGATCGCGCCAAGGCGCTGCAGGGCAAGGAAGGCGTGCTGTCGGTCTCGATCATCCATGGCTTCATGGCGGCCGACGTGCCGGAGATGGGCACGCGCATCCTGGTGGTCACAGATAATGCCAGGGCGAAGGGCGATGCGCTGGCCGAAAAGCTCGGGCGCGAGCTTTACGCCTTGCGTGAAGGGCTTGCGATGGAGATGGTCAGCATTGACGACGGCATCGACCGCGCTCTTGCGGTCTGTGAGCCCGGCAAACCCGCAGTCATCGCTGATGTCTGGGACAATCCGGGCGGCGGCGTTCCGGGTGACGGCACGCATATTCTGCGCCGGATGATCGAGCGTGGCGTGAACTCTGTCGGGGTCGCGACGATCTGGGACCCGTTGGCGGTGCAGTTCTGCATCGCTGCGGGGGAGGGCGCGGTGATGGCGCTGCGCTTCGGGGGTAAGGCCGGACCGGAAGCCGGCGAGCCCATCGACGCGACGGTGCGTGTGGTGAAGGCTGTAGCTGAGGGCTGGCAGAGTTTTCGCGCGAGCCGCGTGACACTCGGGCCAGCGGCGGTCGTGCGCATCGAGGGCACCGAGATCGACGTGATCCTCAACACCAACCGCACGCAGACGTTCGAGCCGGATGTCTTTACCAATCTTGGCATAGATCCGCTGGCCAAGGACATCTTGCTGATCAAGTCGACCAACCATTTTTATGCGGGCTTCGCGCCGATTGCAGCGGAGATCATTTATGTCGCCGC
Source organism: uncultured Mesorhizobium sp. (assembly GCA_964480545.1). GTDB lineage: Bacteria > Pseudomonadota > Alphaproteobacteria > Rhizobiales > Rhizobiaceae > Mesorhizobium_G. The sequence continues at coordinate 1,027 of CAYZQP010000060.1, forward strand.
CCCGAGTTCCTACCCGGTCAACCCACGTCTGACGGATTACAACAAGGTGCCGCAGAACATCTGGCCGCGGGTCGAGGATCCTTGGGTCTGATCTACTCCGCAGCCTGAAGCTTTTCCCCGGCCCGGCGGTCGAGCGCCAGCGAGATGCCGAAAATACCGAGGCCGAGCAGCGCCAGCACGGCACCCACCGTGCCGGTTGCGCTCCATCCGTAACCGAGGGTGACAGCCAGTCCGCCGAGGAAGGCGCCGAGCGCGTTGGCGATGTTGAAGGCGGCGTGCATCAGGGTTGCCGCGAGCGTCTGGCCGTCCTTGGCGACATCCATCAGGCGGGTTTGAACGCCGGCGGCGATTGCGCCTGAGAAGCCGACCATGAAGATGGAGAAGCTTGCGCCGACGATGGTTTGCGCGGTCCAGGGCAGCAGGCCAAGCATCACGGCATTCAGCGCCAGCATGCCGCCGATGGTTGGCATCAGCCATTTGTCAGCGAGCCACGCGCCAAAAATATTGCCGGCGATCATGCCGATGCCGAAGAAGGTGAGGATGACCGGCACGAGGGTGAGGCTGACGCCGGTTTCTTCGGTCAGCAGCGGCACGGCATAGGTGATGACGGAGAACATGCCGCCAAAGCCGATTGCGGCGATAGCGAGTGTCAGCCAGACCTGCGGCTGCTTCAATGCCGACAGTTCGCGCGCGGCACTTGCGCCCCCGGTGACCGGCGTTGCAGGGACGAAGGCTAGAATCAGCGCAAAGGCTGCCAGTCCGATCACGCCGACCAGCCCGAAGCCCGGGCGCCAGCCGATGGTCTGTCCGATCCAGTTGGCGAGCGGCATGCCGACCAGCGTGGGCCGCGTCATGCTTGGCCTGACGCTGGCCAACGGCGCGGGCGCGGTGGGTTGGCGGCACCAGTGAGGCCGCGACCAGAGCGGCAATGCCAAAATAGGCTCCATGCGGTAGTCCGGAGAGGAAGCGTAGGGCGATCAGCGACTGATAGCCGGGGGCAAGTGCTGCGGCGAGATTGGCGAGGCCAAAAGCCAGCATCAGGCCTAGCAGCATGCCGCGCCGGGGCATTTTTGCAAACAGGATCGAGAACAGCGGCGCGCCGACCACGACACCCAGCGCATAGGCCGAGATCACATGTCCGGCTTCCGGTTCGGTGACGCCGATGTCGGCGGCCAGCGTCGGCAGCATGCCCATGACCGAAAATTCGCCCGCGCCGATGCCGAGTGCGCCAATCGCCATGGCGAAAATCGCCAGTGACGCAGCGCGCGAAAACGGACGCGAGGATGCGGAAGCAAGGGAGGTGGACATGGAGGAACGATCAGCAGGGCTTTGATCGATTCAATCTGTCAGACAAATCCATATATTGCAATGCACAAAAAATATCATTTCACGCCGATGTGTGTGTTGCAACAAGCCCGATTATGCTTGGTTGCAGGACATTTTAGCACAATGTTGTTTGAGGGAACGGCTATGGCTTTTTACAAGGCGATTTCGCTTGGGGTTTTAGGTCTTGTTCTGACGGGATGTACGACTGCCGAGGTCAATCAGTTCGCGAACGCGCTTGGGCAGGCCAGCAACAATATGCGCACCTACCAGCGCCCGCAGCAAAGCTATTCCCGGCCCCAGCAGACCTATCAAAGGCCGCAGCCCACCTATTCGCGTCCCTCGCAGACCTATTCGCAACCTCAGGCAACGCCCACCAGCCAGGCCAATCGGTACGAACCATACAGAGCACCCCGTCGTGACCCGTTGCAGCAATTTGATCCGGTCAACCCGCCGGCTGGCTCGCCGGCGAGTTCATTCCCCACACCGGCGCGAACAAGTGGCGGCTCGTCGGGAAATAGCGGCAACAACCTTGGCTGCGATGTGATCGACAAGCAGGGCAATGTCTGGTGCGGCGGCAAGATTATCGGTCGCGCGCGAGGGAGTTGATCATACTCACCCGCCGTTTTTGGCCAGCCAGTCCTGCATCTGTTTGATCTCGCGCTCCTGCGCGGCGATCACCTCTTCAGAGAGCTTGCGGATTTCGGGGTCCTTGCCGAACTGGAGCTGGATTTTTGCCATATCCACCGCAGCCTGATGGTGGGGGATCATGCCGCGCACGAAGTCGATATCGGCGTTGCCGGAGGGCTGAACGGCCATCATGTCAGCGTGCATCTTGTCCATCGCGGCTTTGTAGGCAGTTGCTGCCGGATCGGCTGGCGCCGAGGCAGTGGGTGCAGCATGGCTGCCGTGGCCGCTATGGTCTTGTGCGATTGCAGGTATTGCGAGTGAACTGGCGAGGGCAGTGGCGAGCACGAATCTTGAGCGCTTCATGGAGTGGCCTTTCAGTGATTTGCCCAAGGCTAATCCTTCCAGTCGCTGGAAGCTCAAGAGGTTTGTTGCTCGCCTCCTACGTTCCGGCCTCAAGCGCCAGCCTGAAGCCGAAGCCGGTCAATGTGCATGCGGATATGCGAGGCTTCCTGCGGCGTGCGGGCGAGCGCGATGGCCCGGTCGAAGGCTTCTGCTGCCTCGTCGGGGCGGGCAAGCTGCAACAGCATCGCCCCGCGCACGCCATGGAAATTGAACCAGGCGTCGAGCTTGTCGGCCAACGGCAGGATCAGGTCGAGGGCTGCTTGCGGCCCCGCAACCTTGGCGACCGCCACGGCGCGGTTGAGCGTGATGACGGGCGAGGGCTGCATCTCCTCCAGCACCGTATAGAGCCGGTCGATCTGTGCCCAGTTGGTCGCCTCGGCGCTGGCGGCCCGGGCATGAACGCCTGCAATCGCCGCCTGAACCTGATACGGCCCGGCGCGGCCGTGGCGGATCGCCTTGTCGATCATGACCAGCGCCTCCTGGATCATGTCGCGGTTCCAGCGGCTGCGATCCTGATCTTCGAGCAGCACGATCTCGCCACTTGCATCCAGCCGCGAGGCGGCGCGCGAGTGCTGGATCAGCATCAGCGCCAGCAGCCCCATGATTTCGGGCTCCGCAGGGAACAGGCGCATCAGCAGCCGCGCAAGCCGGATCGCCTCGTCGCATAGGCTGACGCGCACATGGGCGCTGCCGCCGGTCGCTGAATAACCCTCGTTGAACAGCAGGTAGAGCATGGCTGCGACCACGCCCAGCCGCTCCGCGCGATCAACGGCATTGGGCGTTTCGAATTCGCGCCCGGCCTCGGCGATGACACGCTTGGCGCGGGTGATGCGCTGTTCCATCGCCGCTTCCGACACGAGAAAAGCGCGGGCGATTTCCTTCACCGTCAGGCCGGAGACGATGCGCAGCGCCAGCGGGATCTGCTGCGTCGCCGGGAGGTCCGGATGGCAGCAGATAAACAGCAGCCTCAGCACGTCGTCGCGGTAATGCGCGTTGTCCAGACGCTCGGCTATGTCACTCTCGCGGTCGTCCAGATCGGACAGTACATGCTCGTCGGGCAGTTCGGTGTTTCGGCTGGTCTTGCGTACCTGATCGACGCCGAAATTGCGGCCGACAAAGATCAGCCACGCTGTCGGGTCGCGTGGCGGACCTTTCTCCGGCCAGCTTTTCAGCGCGCGCAGGCAGGCCTCCTGGAACGCTTCCTCCGCGCGGTCGAGGTCGCGGAAATAGCGCAGCAAGGCTGCCACCGCCTGCGGGCGGGCGGCAGTCAGGCTGGCGTCTATCCAGGAGAGGTCGGTCATCTTAGCGGTTCACGAGCTCCATGAGGGGCCGTATCTCCAGCGAGCCGGTGCCCTTGTGGTCTGAGAATTCCTGCGCAATGGCGATGGCCTCCTCGTGGCTCTCGACATCGACAATCCAGAAGCCGAGTAGCTGCTCCTTGGTCTCGGCGAAGGGGCCGTCGAACACAACATTCTTGTTGTTGTCGGCACGTATGGTGGTGGCGGCAGTGGTCGGCAACAGCCGCAGCACGGTGCCGAGCTTGCCCTTGGCAGCGAGTTCGCCGGAATAGGCGCGATGCTTCGTCATCACCTCCTGCTCACGGGCCTTGGTCCAGGCCTCGATAAGCTTCTCGTCGTCATAGCAAAGAATGGCGTATTGCATTGGGAGCGTCCTCCGTTTCCGTGAAGACGAATGAATAGGACGCTTGCCGACAGAGATGTAAGCAGAATCTGCCGAAATCAGTCTTTTATGCGCCAGGGCGGGTCAATGCGGTTCTCGCCTGCAAAGAAGAGCAATATGCGATTGCCGCCGGGGGCGAACAGTTCAGCTTCGCGCCAAAGCCAAGGCTTGTCGGCTGGCTGTTGAGAAAATGTCAGTCCTCGCCGCTCGAGTTCCCGGGTTCTGGCGTCCAGGTCGTCGCACTCGAAGTAGATTGTGGTGCCGCCTCCACCGGTTGACCCATGATGCAACGACAGAGTTGTGCCATCCTCCGGGACCAGAAACCTCACATAGCGGGGACGCGAGTCAACGAGCGGGACAAGTCCGAGCGTCGTGTAGAACTGCCATCCGGCATCGAGGTCGGGCAGCGTCACGGTCACGTGGTTCAAGCGCATGTATCCCTCCCGAGCGGCGTCAGGGCGCTTCCATGACAGGCTTGCGCGAGCGCCTCAGATTGAGCGCATTGCCAAACAGGATGAGTCCCGCGCCCAGCGCTGTCATCATGTCGATGCTCTCATTGTAGAGCAGGAAGCCGATGAGCGCCGACAGCGGTACGCGCAGAAAGTCCATCGGCACGACGACGGTTGCGTCGGCATAGGCAAGGGCGCGTGCCATGCAGTAATGCGCAAAGCTGCCGCAGAATGCGGCGGCGATGATCCACGGCCAGGCGGCACCTGACGGCCATTGCCAGACATAGAGTGCCGGGATCAGCCCGATGGCTGATTGCACAACGAGCATCCAGAAAATGATCTGCACGGCGGTCTCTGTGCGGGTCAACGCCTTGGTCATGGTGATCGAGACACCGAAAGCGAAGGCCGCTGCCAGTACGACCAGGTGGCCGGGATCGAGCGGAGCGCCGCCGGGGCGAATGATGATGACGACACCGAGCAAGCCGAAGGCGATTGCCACGAGCTTCCAGACGCTCAGTTTCTCGCCGAGGAACAGCCAGGCGAGGAGGGCGGTCCAGAGCGGCGAGGTGAATTCTATCGAGAGCAGATGGGCCAGCGAGATCAGTGTCAGCGCGTAGAGCCAGAGCGCCTGGCCGACATAGTGAAAGACATTGCGCGAAATGTGCAGGCCAAGACGCTGCGTGCGCATCGCCGCGAAACCGCCGGAGGCGAAGACCAGCGGTAACAGCATCACGAAGCCGAGCACGGAACGCATTTCCATCAGTTGAAGCACGTCAACGCCACGGCTTGTGACCTCGCGGCTGGCGACCGTCATACCCAGCATCAGCGCCATCCATGC
>CAYZQP010000060.1:6358-6698 GCA_964480545.1 uncultured Mesorhizobium sp.
GGCAGCGGGGAGGGCGCGCCGCAATGGTCCGAAAGGACTGGTCCAACAACTCGTACATGTTTCTGAATTGCTTGCCCGCCCCACATTTGCCGTGTTAGGGCCGCAAAGCAAAATTTGCAGCCGAAGGGGGACGGAGGGGTCTGCCGCAGGCGCACAACTGGCCGTTCGGAGCTTGTTCAGGCTTCGTGCATTTCCGGGGCGTAGCCTCACGACCGGGTGGAGCGTATTTGTTGTCGAAGCTATTCCGGCGCACGGGTATCTACGCCGCCATAGCCCTCTCCACTGTGCTGGCGGGGCAGCCGGCGCAGGCGTTTGAACTGTTCGGTTATCGCCTGTGGGG
>CAYZQP010000060.1:6708-15779 GCA_964480545.1 uncultured Mesorhizobium sp.
CCAGCCGGAAGACCCGAACGCCGATGTCATCGGCGATCCACAGCCATATTCCGTCGAGTTCAACGTCTCCGGCGATGATGAGGCCATCAAGTCGACGCTTGAGAATGCCTCGACGCTGGTGGCCGATGATGACAAGCCGGCCTCCGGTGCTGCCGGGCTTCTGGCCAAGGCGCGCGGCGACTATCGCAAACTGTTGGCCACACTCTATTCCGAAGGCCGTTATGGCGGCACGATTTCCATCACGGTGGATGGGCGCGAGGCGGCCGACCTGCCGCCGGACACCGATCTGCCGGACCCGGCCAAGGTTGTCGTGACCATTGATCCAGGTCCGACCTTCACCTTCTCAAAGGCCGAAGTGGTCAACCAGGCCCCGCCGCCGGTTGACCCGAAGGATGTTGTGCCGCTGCCGCAGGACGAGGGCTTTGCCGTCGGCGAACTGGCGCGTTCAGGCACCATTCTGCGGGCGGAGCGGCTGGCCGTCGAGGCCTGGCGTCAGCAGGGACACGCCAAGGCAACTGCGATTGATCGCCGGGTCGAGGCCGCACATGATGCAGATACAGTGGATGCCGTTGTCGGGGTCGATCCGGGCCCGCTGACCTATTATGGCGAGACGACGGTCAAGGGTGCCGAGCGCATGGACCCGGCCTTCCTCGCCTATATGGCTGACCTGAAGCCTGGCGAAGAGTTCGACCCGGACGATCTCGAGCGTGCCAACAAGCGCCTCTCGCGGCTGGAAGTGTTTCGTGCCTTGCGCATCGAGGAGGGGGGCGAGCTTGGGCCGGGCGGGTCGCTGCCGATCATCCTCAACGTGCAGGAACGGCTGCCGCGCCGCTTCGGCGTTGGCGGCACATATTCGACGCTCGATGGCGCGGGTGTTGAGGCCTACTGGATGCATCGCAACCTGTTCGGCAAAGCCGAGCGGCTGCGTTTCGATGCCAAGGTTGGCGGCATCTCGTCTGTCGATCCCAACGACTTCACCTATCGTGTCGGTGCGACATTCATCAAGCCGGGCATGTTTACCCCGGACACTGACTTTGTTGCCTCGCTATTCGGTGAACGCGAGGTGCTCGACGCCTACACCAAGACATCGGTGACAGGGCAGGCGGGCTTTACCCACATTTTCACCGATGAGCTGTCTGCACGACTGTTTGGCGTTTTATCGAAGTCACGCTTCGAGGATGACGTCTACGGCAAGCGCGACTTCTTCACGGTCGGCATGCTGGGCGGGGTGCGTTACGATAGCCGTGACAACGCCGCTGATGCGACGCGGGGCATCTATCTTGATGGCGAGTTTGAGCCATTCTACGAGATGGAGCAGGGCAGCCTTGCTGCGCGCTTCCTCGGTGAAGCGCGCGCCTATCATGGCTTTGGCGCAGACAACAGGTTTGTGCTGGCAGGGCGTCTCAAGCTTGGCTCGATTGTCGGTGCCGACATTTCCGACCTGCCGCCCGACAAGCTGTTTTTTGCCGGTGGTGGCGGCTCGGTGCGCGGCTATGGCTATCGTACCATCGGCGTGCCTGCGACAGGCGTGAACGGACCGACGGTTATCGGCGGGCGGTCGCTGATCGAGGGCTCTACGGAACTTCGCTTCAAGATGCGCGAGAATATCGGTTTGGTGGGCTTCGTCGACGCGGGCTATGTCGGTGCGGAATCCTTTCCCGATTTCGCAGAGGACCTGAAGCTCGGTGCCGGCCTCGGTGTACGCTATTACACCGGGCTTGGGCCGATCCGTGCCGATATCGCGGTTCCGCTTGATCCAGGCCCGGATGATCCGTCCTTCGCGTTTTACATCGGCATAGGGCAGGCGTTCTGATGGTCGACCTGTTCAGAACATACGTCCGCTCCGCCATTACGCTGGCGCTTGCCTTCGTGGCGCTTGTAGCTGCTGCATGGCAGATCACGGCCTATGCCCAGACCGAGAACGAGGCAGCGGATCGCTCCTGGCTGATCTCGACGGTCGAGAACCAGATCTCGACGCCGAACATGCAGTTCCGGCTGAACAACATCCAGGGCGTGCTCTCATCTGACGCGACGATTGGCGAGATCACCATCGCTGACCGCCAGGACGTCTGGCTGCGCATCACCAACGCGCGGATTGTGTGGACGCGCTCGGCGTTGCTGCTTGGACGGCTCGATATCGAGACGCTGCGCGCGGACCGCATTGACGTGCTGCGCCGGCCATTGCCGGCGGAGGGCCTGCCTGCTGCCGAGACGTCGGGCTTCGCCATCCCGGAACTGCCGGTATCGGTGGCGCTTGGCCAGTTGCAGGTTGACCGCGTGGTGTTCGGTGACGGCGTGTTCGGGCTGGCGTCGGAAATCTCGGTGGGCGGGCGGCTGCAACTCGCGGATGGCTCCATGGATACGGGGCTCGACATCACGCGTCTTGACGGACCGGGCGGCCAGCTTCGGCTCGCTGCGACCTATGCCAATGCGTCGCGCGAGATGAGCCTCGACTTTACGCTGGCGGAGCCGGCGAACGGCGTTGTTGCCAACCTGGTCAACGTTGAAGGCCGACCGCCGATGGCGCTGGCGATGAAAGGGGCAGGGCCGCTGGACAGCCTGAAGGTTGACCTGACGCTCGATGCGGACTCGCAGCGCGTGTTGACGGGTGTGACAACGCTTGACCAGCAGGCCGAGGGGCTGGTCTTCAACTCGAACGTCGAAGGTCCGATCTCGCGGCTGATCTCGCCGGTATTCCGTGATTTCTTCGGTGCGGATTCCAAGCTCGCCATTTCCGGGATTGTGCGCGATGCCGGCGGCGTGCTGGTGGACAATATAGATCTCGCCAGTGGTGCGATGAGCCTCAAGGGCAATGCGGAGACGGCGGCGGATGGCTTCCTGCGCCAGCTCAACCTGAAGGCCGAAATCGCTGATGCGAACGCGCAGCGCGTTGTGCTTCCAGTCGCGGGTGGTGAGACCACGGTGGAGCGCGCAAGCTTCGACCTGTCGTTTGGCGAGCAGGGTGAAAACTGGTCCGGCAATCTCGACCTTAACAAATTGGACACCGGCACGTTCAGCTCGCAGGACGTGCATCTCGATCTGTCGGGTCTGGCGCAGAATCTCGACCGCCCGACCGACCGCCGCATTACCTTCAAGGTCACTGGTGCTGCGACAGGCATGGATGCCAAGCGTGCCGACGTGAAGGAAGCGCTGGGTGACCGCGTTGATCTGGACATTGATGGCAGTTGGCGCGCCGGCCAGCCGATTGATCTGCCGCGCGCGCAGCTCTCGGCCAATGGCGTCAGCGCCGGCCTTGCTGGCGCGATCGCGGAGATGACCTATCGCGGCCGCATCGACCTGAAGGCTGAGACGATTACCCCGTTCTCGGCGCTGGCCAATCGCGAACTGGCGGGCGGTCTGGAAATGGTCGCGAATGGCGAGGTCAAGCTGATCGGTGGCGGCCTGAACCTGACGCTGGATGGCACGGGCTCGGGGCTCAAGCTTGACCAGCAGGCGCTGGACAATCTGATCCAGGGTACCACCCGCATTACCGGACGGGTCGAGCGCGGCGAGAACGGGCTGGTGGCCGACAAGCTGCGGCTCTTCAACGATCAGGTCGATATCCTGGCTGATGGCCGCTATGCGACCGGCACGGCAGACTTCAATCTTGATCTGGCGCTGTCCGATCTGGCGCTGATTTCCGAGCGCGCGTCTGGCCGGCTGACGGCCAAGGGTACCGCAGCCGGGCAGGATGGCGTGATCGCGCTGAAGTTCAATGCCGATGCGCCACAGGGCCGGCTGGCCGACAAGAATCTGCGTGATCTGAAGCTCGGCTTTGACGGGTTTGCACGCAACCAGGGTGTTGATGGCCGGGTTTCGGGTGATGCCTTCCTCGACGGCAACCGCGTTCTGCTGACCGGTGATGTCGTCTCGGGCGAGCAGGGAGCGTCACTCACCAATCTCAATTTCCAGGCGGGTGGAGCCACAGCGCAGGGTGATCTGCGGCGCGGGACTGATGGGTTGATCAACGGCGAATTGCGGGTTGATGCAGCTGACGTGTCGACGGCCGCTGCGCTGGCCACCGTAAAGGCTACGGGTGCTGCGGTTGCTGACGTGAGGCTGGCTGGCGTCGATGGCCAACAGCAAGCCGATATCAGCGCGCAGGTTCGCAATCTTGTGACTGATGGTGCGCGGGTTTCAAATGCGGATGTGAAGGCAACCATTGCCGATCTGTTCAACGTGCCTGTGGTGAATGGCACCGTGCGGGGCGGCGGCATCTCTGCCGGTGGCATCAACGTTACGACGATTGATGCGGAAGCAACCGCGCAGGGCCAGGCGACAAGCTTCTCGGCCAATGCCGCGCTGGACAATGGCACGACGATCCACACCAGAGGCGGACTGGCACCTGAGGCCGGTGGCTACCGCGTCAACCTCTCGGCGCTCGACCTGGCACAGGGCAGGCTGACGACAAGTCTGGCCGAGCCTGCCTCGGTGCTGGTGCAAGGGCAGAACGTCACCGTTGATGCCTTCACCCTCAACGCTGCGGGCGGGCGCGTTGCAGTGCGGGGAACGGCGGCTGAACAGCTTAACCTCAACGTTGATATTATGCGCCTGCCGCTGGCTATCGCCAACGCGATAAAGCCGGATCTGGAGCTTGGCGGCACGCTTGACGGCACTGCAACGGTGCGTGGGCCGCGCAGCACGCCCGATGTCAATTTCGATGTTAATGGCCGCCAGATTTCGGCGGCTGCACTTAAGCAGGCAGGGCTGTCGGCGCTGACGCTCAATGCCAAGGGAACGTCGAGCGCCGAGCGGCTCAATCTCGATGCGAGCGTTACATCGCCCGAGGGGCTGCGGGCATCCGCGCGCGGTGGGGTGCCGTTGGCCGAGACCGGGCAGCTTGATGTTGACGTCGACCTGAATGCCTTTCCTCTGGCGGTGCTGAACGCGCGCGTTCCGGGCCAGCAACTTGCGGGCTCGATCACTGGCACAGCCAAGGTGACCGGGCGGCGCAACAACCCAGCAGTTGCCTTCAACGCACGCGGCACCGGCGTGCGCGCCACCGCACTTGCGGGGCTCGCACCGCTGCAGGTCACGGCGGAAGGACGCTTCGCCGATCAGATGGTGACCTTGTCCGGAGCGCAGGTGCGCGGGGCAAATGGATTTGCTGCTGATGCCAACGGAACTGTGCCACTCGACAATCGGCAGATGGCGCTGAATGTCGATCTCTCGGCGCTGCCGCTTTCGGCGTTTAGCGCACGCTTGCCGGGGCTTGCGGGAACAGTGTCCGGTACAGCGCGCGTATCCGGCACGCGCACCGATCCGGCCGCGACATTCGAGGCGCAGGGCAACGGTATCCGCGCGACAGTGCTGAATGAGGCCGGTATCGCACCGCTCGAATTCACGGCGCAGGGCAGCTTTGCCGACAATGCGGTAACACTGAATTCGGCTGGTGTGCGCGGACCGCAGGGTCTGACCGTTGACGGCCGCGGGCGCGTTCCGCTTCAGGGCGGCGGGCTTGATGTCAGCGTCAATGGTGACGCGCCGCTGTCGCTTGCCAACCGGTTCCTGGCGGATCGGGGCGCGCAGGTGAGCGGTAACCTGACGCTGTCCGCCAGCGTGTCCGGCAGCACGCAGCAGCCGGTCATTCGCGGCATGTTCTCGACCCAGGGCGCGCAGTTTGTCGATCCGGAATCCAATGTGCGGTTGAACCAGATTGCGGTCATGGGCACGATCGACGGCGACCAGATCAACCTGCGGAGCGCTTCGGCTGCGCTGGGCGCGGGCGGGCGTGTCAGCGCTTCCGGCAACATCTCGACCAATGCTGGTGCAGGCTTCCCGGCGGACATTCAGGTGACGCTCGACAATGCGCGCTACGCCGATGGCAACATGGTTGTGGCAACCGTCAACGGTGCGTTGCGGCTGACCGGGCCGGTGGTGCGCGATGCGCTGCTGTCGGGCAATATCGATGTTGCGCGGGCCGAAATCACCGTGCCGGACAGCCTCGGAGGCGGAGCTGCAAATATCGATGTGAAGCACAAGAAGCCGTCGAAGAAGGTGCAGCAGACCCTTAAACGCGCCAAGGCCGACGAGCGCTCGAAGAAGGGTGAGCGGTCGAGCAATCTGCGTCTCAATGTGACGGTGAACGCCGAGAACAAGATTTTCGTGCGGGGGCGCGGGCTGGACACCGAGTTGGGTGGGCGCGTGACACTGACAGGCCCTGTCACCAATATCGAGCCGGTGGGTGGCTTCCGGCTGATCCGTGGCCGGTTGAGCATTATTGGCCAGCGCATCGATTTCGACGAAGGCACGGTGACGCTGGTTGGCGATCTCGACCCGTTTATCGACTTCGTCGCGCGCTCCGAGGGGTCTGACATCACCGTATTCATCACGGTGCGCGGGCGGGTTTCTGATCTCGATATCACCTTCTCCTCGCAGCCGGAGCTGCCGCAGGATGAAGTGTTGGCGCGCCTGATCTTCAACCGCTCGATCAACGAGCTCTCGGCCTTCCAGATCGCGCAGCTGGCTGCGGCTGCTGCCGAACTTGCGGGTGGCCGCCAGACCTCGCTGATGGGCTCACTGCGCAACGCAACTGGGCTCGATGACATCGATGTCGTCACCGACAAGAAGGGCAACGCGGCGGTGCGGGCAGGGCGCTACATCAACGACAACATCTATCTCGGCGTTGAAGCAGGTGCCGGTGGCGGCGCGCGCGGCACGATCAATCTCGACATCACCGAGGGGCTGAAGGCCAAGGGTGCGGTGGGGTCCGATGGCGATAGCAGCATCGGTATCTTCTACGAGAAGGATTATTGAGCCGTTTGCTGGTCTTTGATTTCGGGAGTAAGCTCCTCACATGAACCAGGCCTTCCGACAGAAGATGAGCCCTTTGCGCTCGAAGGATCTGCCGCTGACGACGCAGGCAGCAGAAGGCCTGTTGCGCCGGCGCTGGAACATTGCCGAGATTGAGAAAGCCACGGAACTCGGAATTTTTGGGGAACACGAACGGTTCGAGCTGATCGGTGGGGAGATCGTTCCGATGAACTCCAAGGGTATCCAGCACGAGGTGCTGAAAAGTGGGCTTGTTGTGTATTTTTCGCGCAATTTGCCAGATGGGATTTGGTTCTCACCGGAGACCACTTTCCGTCTGAGCGATGACACCTTTATCGAGCCAGACTTCGTATTCTTCCGTAAGGCGGACGGACTGGCCAATCTGCGGCCCCAGACAGCACTGCTTGCTGTAGAGGTTTCGGACACAAGCCTGGGCTGGGATCTGGGCCGCAAGGCGCTGCTCTATGCGCATTTCGGCATTCCGGAGCTTTGGGTGATCGATGCTTTGAAGCAGGTCACGCATGTCCATACGCAACCTGGACCTGAGGGCTATCGCGATATCAAGAAGGTTACAGCTGCGAAGTCAGTAACGTCGGCCAGCATCTCTGGACTGACACTGACGCTGGCAACGCTGGAGAGATTCTAGCAGGTGTTTGCAGTTACACGTTGGGCCGCCTGACCCATGGCCTTCACAATCCGCCAGCTACAGTTTTTCGTCGCCGTTGCCGAGCGTGGTACGGTGTCGGGCGCTGCGCAGGCATTGTCGATCTCGCAATCATCGGTGACCGAAGCGATCAAGGAGCTAGAGGCTGACCTCAATGTCACGCTGTTTGACCGGCATCCGCGTGGGCTGACGATCACCCATAAGGGTCATCAGTTTCTCCGTCATGCGACGAAAATCCTGACCGAGATTTCGGATGCGCGGCGCAGCTTTGGCGGGCAGGCGCAGGATCGCGGCGGCACGCTCTATCTCGGTGTCACATCGTTGGTCGCCGGCTATGTGCTGTCGGAGCTTCTGGCGCGATACCGCCGGGCTTTTTCCTCCGTCGAGGTGCATGCGATCGAGGACAATCGCGATTACCTTGAGCACCTTTTGATCGGCGGCGAACTGGATGTGGCGGTTACCGTCATTTCCGAGATGCAGGACCGGCTGGCTCTGCAGGCGGAAATCGTTGAAGTCTCGCCCTACCGGCTGTGGCTGCCGCTCGGCCATCCGCTGGCCAGCGCCGACAGCATTGCGCTGACCGACATTGCCAGCGAGCCACTGATCATGCTGACAATTGACGAGGTCGAGGAGAATACCGGCAAGCTGCTTTCTGTGCTGGGTTCGCGTCCGCAGGTGGCGTTCAGGACCAGATCGGTGGAAGCCGTGCGAAGCCTGGTTGCCACCGGGGCAGGGGTGGCGCTGCTGCCAGACCTCGTTTACCGGCCCTGGTCACTGGAAGGTGACCGCATCGAATCGCGTGATGTCTCCGGTGCGTTGCCAGTTGTGCAGATCGGTATGGTCTGGCGGCGAGGCTCGGGCCTGAGCCAAAATGCGCGCGATTTCATCGGCATAGCGCAAGGGCAACGCACTGTGCGCCAGCGCCCGATGCAGTCAAATTAGGACAATCGTCCAGATATCGGAAAATCCGATACCGACTTTCTGATAAATGAATTTGCGAAGGCAAAAAAACCATCGCAGCTTTCGTTTCAGGCACACAGGCCGCCTCAAGAGCGGCGCCTCAAATGGGAGAATTCAGATGAAGTCGTTTTTGAAATCATGCACAGCCCTGGCTCTGGCGGTCTCCTTCACGGCGCCCGCTTTTGCGCAGGTCAAGGAAATCGGTCCCTCGGAGGGGCAGCTCACGATCATTGCCTGGCCGGGCTATATCGAGCGCGGCGAGACCGCCAAGGATTTCGACTGGGTGACCAAGTTCGAAGCCGAGTCGGGCTGCAAGGTGAATGTGAAGACTGCGGCCACATCGGATGAAATGGTTGCGCTGATGAACGAGGGCGGGTTCGACCTCGTGACCGCCTCTGGCGACGCCTCGCTGCGCCTCATCGCCGGCAAGCGCGTCCAGCCAGTCAATGTCGATCTTGTGAAGAGCTGGTCGACGGTTGATGACCGCCTGAAGAACGCGCCATGGCATACGGTCGACGGCGTGCACTACGGCGTGCCCTACATGTGGGGTCCGAACGTGTTGATGTACAACACCGAGGTGTTCAAGGAAGCGCCGAAGAGCTGGAACGTGGTGTTCGAAGAGCAGAACCTGCCGGACGGCAAGTATCAACTCGCCGTCTTCGCCTACGACGCGGCG
>CAYZQP010000061.1:0-15775 GCA_964480545.1 uncultured Mesorhizobium sp.
ATTCACTGAACCGGAGGTTCAGTGAATGGTGAATGGGAAAATGGTGAATGGTGGGAATGTCAGAGGCAGGCCGTACGGCCATTCACCATTCACTCTTCACCACTCACTACGCAGCCTTCTTCTTGCCCTTGCCTGCCTTGCCCATCTCTTTCGAGGCAGCGAGGATAGCCTGGACGATGTTGTGATAGCCGGTGCAGCGGCAGATATTGCCCTCAAGCTCGGCGCGCACCGTCTTCTCGTCCAGCCCTTCCGGGTGGCGGCGGATCATGTCGGTCGCGGTCATGATCATGCCCGGCGTACAGAACCCGCATTGCAGGCCATGATGCTCCTTGAAGGCCGCCTGCACCGGGTGCAGGTCTGCGCCCTCGGCGATGCCCTCGATTGTGGTGATGGTCGAGCCGGCGGCCTGCGCGGCCAGCATCGAGCACGACTTCATCGCCTTGCCATCGACATGCACCACACAGGCTCCGCACTGCGATGTGTCGCAGCCAACATGCGTGCCGGTCAGGCCAAGGGTTTCTCGAAGGAAATGGACAAGAAGGGTTCGCCCTTCCACGTTGCCGGACACAGCACGGCCGTTCACAGTCATGGATACTTCAGACATGGGACCTCCCTAGTCGTAACGGACGCTCCCGTCCGCTGTCTGAACTCTCTAGATCGCCACTCAGGGGCTGCCGGAACTTCCTCCATTCCGATCATGAGAGGATGACGCTGGCCCCGCAACCGGTATATTGTACTTTCGGTCGAAACTGCTGAACGGGACCGCGATGGAAAACTGGACTTCCGATCCTGAACTGGATGGGCTCTTCCGGAAGGCCATGGCCGGCTTCCCGCCACTGATCGAGAGAGCCTTCGCCCCGGACAGCGGCATCCCGGAAGATGTGCTGTCCCAGGCCGGCTTGCGGGAGTGCACTGCAAATTGCGATAGACTACCTGACTCACAACGAGCCTGGGATCGCCTACGATCAGTTAAACTATGCCCGGAAAGAGCTGGCTCTGGACCTGCCACCGGAATCCAAGGCTGCCATGGATGCGATCCGATCGAGATTTGCGGTGTACGATGAAACCTACAGAACCAGCTGAGACCAAAGACGGATCGCACGAAGTCGATGAGTTGATCGCCTCAAAGCAGGACTGGCGCGGCGCGATGCTGGCGCAGCTGCGTCAGGCCATCCTGGCGGCAGACCCGGCAATCGTGGAATCGATCAAATGGCGCAAGCCGACAAACCCTGCCGGGGTCGCGGCGTGGGAATGCAGCGGTCTGATCTGCACCGGCGAGACCTACAAGGACTATGTGAAGCTGACCTTTGCGTCTGGCGCAGCACTTGCCGACCCGCAAAAACTGTTCAACGCAAGCCTGACGGGCGGCACACGGCGCGCGATTGATGTCCGCGAGAAGGACACGGTTGATGCGGGGGCCCTCACCCGGCTGGTCGCAGAAGCGGTTGCGTATAATCGCGCAAAGAAGAGGCGCTGAGCGGCTCATGCCCGGATCACATGAGTTCGAAGCGCGGATAAGCTGGACCGGCGATCGCGGCGAAGGCACGGGGCGCTACAAGGGCTATGACCGAACCTGGGATATCTGCACGCCGGACAAGGCCCTGATTGCCTGCTCCAACGATCCGGCGCTGGGCGGCGATCCGCAAAAACCCAACCCGGAGGACCTGTTGCTCGCCAGCCTCGCTGGATGCCACATGCTCTGGTACCTGCATCTCGCAAGCGCTGCCGGGATTGTGGTGCGCGGCTACGAGGATTCACCGGTCGGTATCGGCGAGACCGGCAAACGTGGCGAGGGCCGGTTTGTCAGCGCGACATTGCGGCCAAGGATCGTCGTCGAGCGCGGCGCGGACCTCACCAAGGCCGATGCGCTGCACCATCACGTAAGCGAGTTCTGTTTCATCGCCCGCTCGGTAAACTTCCCGGTCAGCTATTCAGCGACCTATGTGGAAGTTGAGCCTCAGTAACGCGCGGTTCAGATATTTCAGGCCAGATGAATTTGCCCTGATTCCTGAGGGCAGATCGCCCGGGGGCAGATGATCTCGTCATTCTTCAAGGCCGACGATGGCCACGGCAACCAGTCGGTACTGCTACGCAAGCAGGTACCGATCCGCTTTGACGAACCGGCGCGCTCGTGGCTGGGCGGTCTGCCGGAAATGCCGGCGGATATTGTGTGGCCGCGCAACAATGATGACAACGCGCCATTGCAGTTTGCTGCTCAAGTCTGTTGCGCTGATCTTCCGCCGGGCCTGTGGGGCGGACGCGGCCCGCGTACCGGCTGGCTGCTGGTTTTCGTTGATGTCCTTCGCCTCGAAGACGAAAGCGAAGGCGACAAGGACGGTCTGGTCCAGGTGCTGCACGTTGACAAACTCGGGCCGCCGCGCGAGCCGCCGGATGACATGTCGACCATTCGCCACGCGATGGTTGACTACATTGATTGTTACGAGCCGGGGAACATCCGTCCCGGCGTACCAAAGATGTGGAGGCGATGGCCACTCGATCTGATCGTGCAGGACGTCCCGCCGCCGCCGGTGGACGAGGACGAGGACTGGGATCCCTTGCCGGTTTCTGAGGAAGAGCTCTACGGCGGCCCGGTTCTCGATGACCGCATTGAGCATGTTACCAATGCAATCGGGCGGCCACTGACCTGGCGCGGCTTTCTCTACCTGCTCGACGGGATCATCGAGCACCTGGGCAAGGATGAAGAGGGCAAGCATGTCAGCGCCCTCCAGAAGCTGCCCGACTGGCCTTCCGGATGGCTGGAGACAGCAATCGCCAACGCCTCGTCAACTGCGAACGAAGCGGAGACAAGCCACGCGGAAGCGCAGGCCTGGTATGACGGTGCGGTTTCTGGCCTGTCTGACGCCGCACGGCAGGCGCATATAGAGAGGATCGCCGATATGGCGCGGTGGATCCCGAAGTACCAGGAGTATCTGGACGATCTGGTGGTATTTCGGACATCAGGCGGAGAGGCCGCGCTGGCCGCCGATGTGGGCAATCTTGGTGCCGCGCACCTTGCCTGGATCGGAAAGCAACTGGAAACAGTCTCCCGGCTGCGGAGCGAGGTGCTGAGGCAAGACCTTGATGGGCTCATCTCCCAACAGGCCTGGTCAACGATCGCACAGACGCTGAAAACGACCCGGACGCAATTCTGGCGATCGGACGATTTCGGGAAGGTCTTGCTGCGACGGACAAAGACCAGCCTGTGGGAATCCTATTGCAACCGCAGGCTGGAAATGGCGATCCGCGAGGACGTTCTCGACCTCTACACGCGGGGTCCTTCATGGCAGGCTGCGATCCCGGCTGCGTTGATTCCCGACCTGGAGCCGCGGCTGCGCCGGGTCGGGTATGATGGCGAACAGCACCGAATGGGTGGCCCGGGCGACGTGGTTCAGAACTACGACAACACGTCCATGGGCGACATGTTCTTCCAGCTGGCCACCGACAGCGCGCTCGGATGGAGCTGGGGCGACGCGGGTTTGCTGCATATCTACATCAAGCCATTCGACCTCAAGAACGCACGCTACAAACGCACGCTTGCCTGGATCGCCGGTCACTGAGCGGTTGCGCTACCCGGCCAGCGATGCGATAGTTTTCGCGGGTGTTCGCTGGTGAGCGGCGGGCAGGTTTTGCGTTGGTCGGGCCGCCAGCGAAGAATCTGTCTTGCAGGTATCAATGACCCAGCACTCGCATGCGCATCCAAGCGCACTCCGCCGCTTTCTCGACAATCAATCCTCTGCCGGTCTTGTCTTGATGGCGGCTGCTGCCGTGGCGCTCGTCATCGCCAATTCCCCGCTTGGGCCGGCCTACGACAAGCTGCTTCACACCTATCTCGGTCCACTGTCTCTCGGGCACTGGATAAACGACGGCCTGATGGCAGTCTTCTTTCTGCTGGTTGGGCTGGAGATCAAACGCGAAATGATCGATGGGCAGTTGTCGACATGGTCGCGCCGCGCGCTGCCGGGCATTGCTGCTGCTGGCGGCATGGCTGTACCGGCGCTGATCTATCTTCTGTTCAATACAGGTGCGACTGCGCATGGCTGGGCGATACCGGCCGCGACGGACATCGCGTTTGCGCTCGGCGTTATTTCACTGCTTGGCAGCCGTGTTCCAGTGTCGCTGAAAATCTTTCTGACTGCCCTGGCCATCATCGATGATCTCGGTGCGGTGATCATCATCGCGTTGTTTTACACAGCAAATCTCTCAACAGCCTATCTCGCTGGCGCGGCGCTGGTGGTGGCGGCGCTTTTTGCAATGAACCGTTCCGGCGTGCGCAGCCTTGTGCCTTACATCCTGCTTGGGCTGGTGCTGTGGTTCCTGGTGTTGCGCTCGGGCGTTCACGCGACACTGGCCGGGGTCATCCTGGCACTGACGATCCCGCTGCGCGCCACGCCGGGGAAGCCGGATGACGAAAGCCAGAGCCCGCTCCACCGCCTTGAGCATGTCCTGCACATGCCTGTGGGGTTTCTCATCGTGCCGATTTTCGGCCTCGCCAATGCCGGTGTCTCGTTTATCGGAATGCCGGCAGAGGCCTTTGTTGCCCCGGTCACCATCGGCGTCGGACTTGGGCTTTTACTTGGAAAGCTTATCGGCGTGATGGGCTTTTCGTTGCTGGCAATCAAGCTGGGTATTGCGGACATGCCGGCCCATGCCAGTCGCTTGCAATTGACCGGTACCGCACTTTTGTGCGGGATCGGTTTCACCATGAGCCTGTTTATCACCTTGCTCGCCTTCCCCGGTGACACGCTGCTGCAATCCGAAGCAAAGGTCGGCATCCTCATAGGCTCGCTGGTGTCCGGTCTCCTTGGCTACGCGCTGCTGCGGATTGCGGAACGCGACGCGCCCCCGACGCCATCGCGGTAGGCAATCCACCTGTGCTTGCATCCGGCCCGCTAAATCAACATGATGCAGTCGGGCGGGCGAACCGGAGGGTTTGCCGCAATGCCAGCGAACGGAGGTCGACCTGGCCGTAGCGAGCACCATTTACGGGTGCGGCATTGCCGCGCTCAGCACAGACACTGCCGACGAGGACGCGTTTGCGCGTGGCGTGGCCGAACAGGCCAGCGCGATCGGTGCCGGCTTTGCGCTGTTCTTCTATTCGGGATCCCTGTTTGACGAGAACCGGCTGGCGAAAGCCATCCAGCGCTTCTGTCCGGAACTGCAGCACGCCGGCTGCTCGACTGCAGGCGAAATTACGCCTGAGGGTCTGCAGGAGGGTCAGGCGCTGGCGTTGCTGTTTCCTGCAGAGAGTTTCACAGCAGCGGGCGTCATGGTCGAGGGCATCTCGTCTTCCGGCATGGAGCCTGTTTCTGCCAGCGTCGCTGCACTGCGCCACTGTCTGCCAGCGGACCGCAACAATGTGTTCGCACTCTGCTTCATCGATGGCATGTCGTATGCCGAAGAGGCAGTGACTGCAGCAATCCACTGGGAACTTGACGACATTCCGCTGATTGGCGGCTCTTCAGGCGACGACCTGAAATTCGAGGCAACCAGTCTTCTGCACAACGGCAAGGTCGCGACTGATGCCGCGATCGTCGTTTTGCTGGCGACCGACATCCCGTTCCATGTCTTCAAGACAGACAATTTCGTCGCCACCGATGACAAGCTGGTGGTCACCGCATCCGACGCCACGCACCGCATTGTGCACGAGTTCAACGCCGCGCCTGCAGCAGAGGAATATGCCGGCGCAGTCGGCCTGCTGACCAGTGATCTGAGCCCGCTCAGCTTCGCGACCTATCCGACCGTTGTGCGCGTGGGCGGAGAATATTTCTGCCGCTCTATCCAGAAGAACAACGATGACGGCTCACTGTCCTTCTTCTGCGCTATCGATGATGGTATCGTGCTGTCGATTGCCCGTGCCGTCGACATGGTGGAATCGACCGAGGCGGCACTTCGAGAGGTGGACGAGAAGCTCGGCGGCACCGACGTTGTGCTCGGCTTCGACTGCGTGCTGCGGCGGCTTGATGCTGTGAACCGGCAGGTCGTGCGCGGCCTCTCCGAAGTCTACAAGAAGAACCATGTCATCGGCTTCGGCACCTATGGCGAGCAATATCGCTCCATGCACCTGAACCAGACATTTACCGGCATCGCGTTCGGGCACAGGCCGGCCAGCCGCGCCGAAGCGGCAGAATAGACCGATATGCCTGTGCAGGACATTGAAGACGTCGAGCGGCTGAAGAAGATCAACGCCGCACTGATCCGGCGGGTCGAACAGTCGATGGACCAGCAGGGCTCGGCTTTCACATTGTTCCAGACGGCGATCAATCTCGAGAGCCGCGTGCGGGCCCGCACCGAAGAGTTGCACAACGCGCTGCGCCATCTTGAACACTCAAACCTGGAGTTGGTCCGCGCCAAGGAGCAGGCCGAAGAGGCGAACCTGTCGAAGACCCGCTTCCTCGCCGCCGCAAGCCATGACGTGCTGCAGCCGCTCAATGCCGCACATCTGTCAATTTCGGCGCTGGCCGACCTGCAGAACACATCAGAGGGCGAGAAACTGGTTCGTCAGGTCGAGCGCTCGCTTGAGACGATGGATACCCTCCTGCGCACATTGCTTGATATCTCGCGGCTGGATGCCGGCGTTGTGCGCCTCGACATGGGCGATGTCGCACTGGACCATTTTTTCCAGAGCATTCGCTCCGATTTCGAGCCCATAGCCCGCAACAAGGGCCTGCGACTGCGCTTTGCCAAAACGGCGGCGGTGTTGCGTACGGACCGAACGCTATTGCTGCGGATTCTGCAGAACCTGGTCTCGAACGCTATCCGTTATACCCGCACGGGCGGCGTGCTGGTTGGCATGCGCCGGCGCGGTGAAAGCTGGCGCATTGATGTTGCTGATACCGGCATCGGCGTACCCGAGCATGAGCGCGAGGCGATCTTTGAGGAGTTTCATCGCGGCGTTGCAGACAATGAATCGGGTCTTGGAGGCGCGGGGCTGGGGCTTGGCCTCGCCATCGTCCGGCGTATGGCAGATCGCCTGGGATACCGCATCAGCCTGGATTCCAGGCGCGGCGGAGGGACGATTTTCCACATCGATCTGCCGCCTGCCGCGCGTGTCACCTCCCCGCTTCAGGAAGCGGCAGGAGCACCACCGCCATCTGCCCGCGGCTATGGATTGTTCGGCGCAAAAATCCTGCTGATCGAAAATGACCCGGATGTGCTTGATGCAATGGCAGCCCTGCTCGCAGGCTGGGGCTGCTCGGTACGTGTCGCCAGCTCAAGTCTGGCGGCGATTGCGGAGGTCAACGATACGGACTGGATCCCGGATGTTATTGTCGCGGACCAGCACCTCGATGACGACGATCTCGGCAGCCTGACCATCGAAGCAATTCGAGACCATGTGGGGCGCCGCGTACCGGCCGTACTGGCGACTGCCGATACGGGCGAGATCGTTGCGCGGCTTGCCCGCGATCTCAATGCCGAGGTGATGCACAAGCCCATAAAGCCTGCACAGTTGCGAGCACTGCTCGCCCACATTCTGGCTTGAAGTCAGATCGACGGCTGCGCCCGGAACAGTTCGGCATTGTCCAATTTGCCAACCTCGATCACCGCCTGGGTGCGGCTGTAGACGTTCAGCTTGCGCAGAATCTCCGAAACGTGCGCCTTCACCGTCGTTTCGCCCACCTGCAGTTCGAACGCGATCTGCTTGTTCAACAGACCCTGTCGAAGCATCTGCAGCACCCGCAATTGCTGCGGCGTCAAGGTCGAGAGGCGCTGCACCAGATCTGCCCTGCCTGATTGTTCGGCATCGCTGCCCTGCGCCACGAATGTGTCCGGCACGTAAATCGCACCGTCCATTACCGAGCGGAGGGCGGCGGCCAGATCCGCCTTGCGGGCAGATTTGGGGATGAAGCCTGCCGCCCCGTAAGACAGCGCTTCAGCGATTATGCGCGGATCCTCGTGGCCCGAGACAACGACAATCGGCAGCCGGGGATAGCGGGTTCGCAACTGGAGAAATCCGTCGAAACCCTGCACTCCTGGCATGTTCAGGTCGAGGAGACACAGATCGAAACCGGCAAAGTTTGAAAGCAGTTCCTGCGCCTCATCGATGGAACGTGCTTCAGCAGTGCTGATGTCCGGGTAGGCGCTGGTCACCGCGCTGTGCAACGCCTCCCGAAACAGCGGGTGGTCGTCCACGATCAGAAAGCGCGCAGGTTCGCTTGCCGTTGCCATTACCTTCCTCCCAAGGTTCCTGTCAGGATAGTCCGGCTTGTGCGAAATGCAAAATGCGGGGCAGTCCGGCCCTGAAGCTCCTCTGAACCATGCTCCTGCAGGTATCAGGAGTGGCAGCCGGTGAGGCTAGCGGTACTCGAAAATTGACCGGAAAATCCCCGGCGCGATGACCGAGAGCGGATTGATTTGCAGATTTGGCTGCCTGGCGTTGCCAGCGAGCCGGTAAGTCACTCCGATCAGACCCTTGTCGTTGCCATTGCCAAGCAAGGCACCGACTACGGGCACATCCCCGAAGATGCGATTTATACCATAAGCGGGCATGAAGGTGCCTGTAATGTCCATCCGGTTGTTTGCATCATAGAGTGTGCCCTGGAAGGTTGTGCCCATGGCTTCCCCGCGTAGAACGCCGTTTTTCAATCGCAAGTGGTTTCGCCCCCGGTCGATGTTGGCAAAACCATGGTCGAAGCGAACGCGTGATGTATCGATTCTCGGCCTGCCATCGCGATCCGCTCCTTGCGGCGAGGCTGTCACCATGGAACCGAGCTTTGGCTCGTTGACCACGAGAAAGTCACGCATATCGACGGACCCAACCAGCCCACCCTCGTCGCCGCTCTGAAGCCGGACAGACATAGTACCGCCCTGAACACGCTGGTAGATGCCGAGGAAGCGCAGGAGTGCGCCCGCATTCTGTGTCTGCGCTGCCAAACTTCCCTTCCCGTTTTCCAGCGAAACAGCGCGTCCGCCCGCCTGCCCTTTGAGCGAGAGCGACGAGCCTCCCGCGCCGGTCACGTAATTGAGGGAAACTCCCGCCAACGCCTCCTCGTGAAAGCCCACAAGCTTCCTGACGTTACCGCGCAGAGCAATGCCGGTTACAGCCCTGGCAGCCTTGCCCTGCGGCGATGTGGCATTGCGGATGAATGCCTTTCCGTCGAGCGTTTCACCGTCAACCACGATTGAATAGCTTCCGCGCTCACGATCGATGCGCAACGAGATATTGTCGCCGCGGTTGAGACGGACATTGGTGAGGCGGGCACTCGCCAAGGCGCCGTTGGCAATCGTCAGCGTGCCCGATGCCCCGAATGAATCGCCGGCCAGCCTGAAATTTTCCAGTTGCAGCGTATCGCTGCGGCGCTGCAGTTCGAAGGTGACCCTGGCAGGGACGCCATTTCCCTTCGTCCAGCCGACATCCGGGATTGCGAGTACTGCGGCACCAAGATCTGCCTCAACCACCTGCCGCTGGCGGTCGCTGGCGTCGATCCTGACCCGAACGGGACCGTCCACAATGTTGTTGAGGCCAGGTGCAATGCGCTGCAGGGCGCGGCGGTCCAGTGTCATCGAGATATCGCGCTGCGCTCTGGTCCCTGAGCCAGGTAGCGGCAGGACCATCGACACATCTGCCGGGACACCGTTCAATCCGGTCCTGGCCTTGATCACCGCGCTTGACCTGTCGACTTCAAGGGTTCCGTCGGCACCAGTTATGGTCTGCCCGTCCATTGGTTTTGCAAGCGCGAGGTCCCGAAAAGCGAGTTTGACGTCCCAATCCAGATGTTTGCGATCAATCCCTTTCTGCATGGGGATTGTTGCACTGACATTGCCGGAAACCGAACCCGACACACCGCCAGGCTCAAGGCCTGTAAAGCGCATGACATTGATGGGCTCAAGATCTGCAAGCTCGGCAACCGCTCTGGCAGGTCCGGATATGTTCATGCGTAACTGACCCAGTACAGGCGGGCTCCCGGCATCGCTAATGACAAGCTGGCCGTCCTTCACTGACACAGGGCCACCGCGCAAGGATGCCTGCCCACGCTCAAGCGTGATTTCGACATCATCTCCGGCAAAGCTCACGGCACCAACAGCGTCACTGATCTGAGGCAGGCTGCCCGTGGTGTCGAACCTTGCTCCCTGGATACTGAATTCCCCGGATACCTCGTCGCCGAGCAATCGCTGACCATTGCCCAGCCGGCCGGGGACTACCGCAAACTTGATCCTTCCGGCAGATACCAGCCCTTCTTTCAGGTTCGTGTTGACCCAGCGCCTGGCAGCCTCGGCTGCAAACCACGGCCATAGCTGCTTGACATGCGAGACGTTCATCTCGGCGACCTCGAGATCGAGCGCCAGACCAGGGGGGCCGGATTCGGTCAGCGTAACAGAGCCTGTCCCCACCGCCTCCGATTTGCGATCGTCGCTCCTCCGGGTCGCGAGCAAAACCTGTTCGAACAGGACCACCTTGTTATCGGGCCGGTAGTATCCGTCAAGGCGCATCGCCATTGGCATCGCCGGCTCGCCGGTGTCGACCGGCGCCAGCTGCGTCTCGGTACTGACCAGCTCAAAGCGGTAGGCAGGCTTGGAAACCCTGTCGTCTGCCGGCCGGCGCCCGATTGCGCCCTCCAGTTTGAAACTGGACTGTCCAAGCCGGGAATCGAGCCTGTCAATTTCAATCTTGTTGCTACCTGCAGCCAGCGTTGTCGTCAGTGCCAGTTGGCCACCCAGTCGTCCACGCGTGCCCAGGTCAACCGAGATGTCATTCGCATCGAAGACGATCTGGACCTGGCGCGGTCTCGTGACATCAGAGCGGTCGCCCGCGATCGAAATCAACGCATCACCGAAATCGAACGACTTGTGCATTTCCTCGGGGCGGTCCGAATCGAGCCTGATCTCGAACTTCTCCACCTCGGCGGATCCTTGTGGCTTGTGGAGCTTTGCGCTGAACCTGGCGGGCCGCCTGTCAAGCATCAGCGAACCTGCAAGGTCGACGCCGTCAGGTGACTGGACCATCGTCGCTTCGCTGATTGTCAGGCTCTCGAGTGGCAGTCCCGCACCGAATGAAAGGGTGATATCCCTGAGTAGCAGGTCCGGTGCCCCGCCGGAGCGAACGGTCTGGCCTATCATATCCACACCGTTGAATATCGCCGCAAGCAGCAGGTCGGGATCAACGAGCCCGTTGCTGTCGAAGACCTGATCGAAACTTGCACCATTTCCGGCAGGTATCGCCTGCGCATCAAGCCGGGCAGTCGCCAGTTCGGCCTGTTTGATGCTGACCCTTCCCATCAGAAGTGGCATGAGATCGAGCCCAAGCCGCAATCCGGAAGTCTTCAGAATAGGTTCCGGTGCACCATGTGGGCCCAGACTGACATCGGTCAGTTCGAGGTTGAGCAATCCAGGACCGCTAAAGGCGAAATGCGCGTCGGCGATGGCGATATCCATCTCGGATCCGACGAGTTGTTCAAGTGCCCGCTCGGCCTGCGCCTGAAGCTGGCGAGCGCCGATGCCTGAATGCGAGATGTAGGAGAGGCCGCCCAGCAGGATGAGAAAACAGACGGCAGCGAGACCAGCTACCCAGGTCGCGATGCGGACAGGCAGGGACCAGGCGGGGCGACGATTGCGCGGAGCAGTGGGCGGCGCAATACCTCTCGACGATGGCAACACTGAAAGGTCGACGATCTCTTCGCGCCGAAAACGTATCCGCTCATGTTTACGCACACTGTCGGTGTTTTCGTCGGTCAACCGCCCTGCCCTTGCCGGTGATCGATTCGCGCGTCCGTCGGGCGCGCCGGAACCCCTGATAGGTCAATTGTCCAGTTTTGTCGAACTCCGGCCGCCAGCCGGATCAGTTCTGGGCCGGTGGCGTGGCGGGTGCCTGCTCGCCCCCTGCAGGTGCAGGCGCTGCAGCAGCACCAGGATCCTTCTTTGCGACTTCCTCGCCGACTGACTGCGCGAGGTCGCGTGCAATGCCACGCTGCCAGATTTCAGCAGCCTTGATGACCTCACGCGTAACAATCGGACCGTCATCCAGAAGCTTCTTTCCGGTTTCCGAGGTGTAGAAAGTCACGATGTTGCGCAGGTCCTGTTCTGAAAAGACCTTCGCATAGGCTGTTGCTGCCTCCCTCTCGAGGTCGGTGCGGCGCGCAGCCATCTCGAGGGTCTTCGTGTCGACGGTGGTCGAAATCAGTTCCTGAAGGTCCGGATTTTGCTGGATCATCTGCTGTTTGAGCGCAAAGGCTGCCTGCGGCAAGATGTTGTCATACATCTCGGTTGCCTTGATTGCGGCAACCGCCTCGCGCGCGGCCTTCATATGAGTCGCAGAAATTTGATCCTGCGCATTGGCTGAAAGGCTCATCGCGGTGAGTGCCAAGGTTACGGCAGCAGCGCGGGTGATTGCAAACAGGCTCATAGCGTTCAGCACTCCATATCTCTCGGTCACGCCTCGGCGGCGTCAAGTATCTCAATTCCGCCTGGACCGGCAACCACGGCAACCTTGGCCAAGTCAAGAAAAATACCATGCTCGACCACTCCGGGGATCATATGGAGGGCGACGGATAGCGCTCTTGGCTCCGGAATACGGCCAAATGATGCATCGACGATCAGGTGCCCGCCATCAGTGACAAACTGCTGTCCGTCGCGCATGCGTACATCAAGGCTGACAATCATTCCGAGTTCGTTCGCCGCTCTGCCGATTCCATCCAGGGTGGCCATCAGGCCGAAGCGATTGACCTCAACAGGAAGCGGAAATGCGCCTGTTGTCGACACAAGTTTCGACCTGTCGGCGATGACCAGCATGCGATCCGAGGCTGCTGCGACAATCTTCTCGCGCAGCAATGCACCGCCACCGCCCTTGATCAGGGTCAGATCCGGCCCGATCTCGTCGGCCCCGTCGATGGTCAGATCGAGACGCGGGGTCTGGTCGAGCGTACTCATCGGAACTCCGAGTTGATCGCAAAGCGTCTGGGTACGCTCGGAGGTCGCCACTCCAAGGACGGAAAGCCCTGTCGAAACTCGTGCTGCGAGAAGCTTGACGAACTCCTCGGCAGTCGAACCGGTACCAATGCCGAGACGCATTCCGTCCTCGACATAGGTGAGCGCAGCGCGCGCAGCTTCAATTTTAAGTGCCTGTGAATCCATGACCAGCCGGCAAATGTGGTCGCGCTCGTAGCATTTTTCTCTCCCCGGTCAAGGCTCGTGGCCACAGTTGAAGTCTTGTTCCGGGGTCGCCGGCGCGGTAAGGCGCATCGCGCAAGGGACCAATATGAAGCCAAAGATTGCAGTTTTTGACCTGGATGGAACGCTCGTCCACACGGCACCAGACCTGCTTGCGGCGCTGAATCACAGCCTGGCCAACGAAGGCATGCCGGTCGTGCGCATGGAAGGTTTCGAGGCCGTGCTGGGGCGCGGTGGCCGTGAGATGATACGTCGTGCGTTCCAGACCAATGCCCGCGAACTCACCCACGACACGCATGAACGGCTCTACGCGCAGTTGCTTGCGCATTATGTTGGCAACATACCCGGAGCATCGGCCCCGTTTCCCGGGGTGGTCGAGGCGCTGGACCGGCTTCAGGTGGAGGGCTACCTGCTGGCTATCTGCACCAACAAGACGCAGGCTCTCGCTGATGCCCTGATTGGCGGGCTGGGCCTCACCGCACGCTTTTCAGCAATTTGCGGTGCCGACAGTGTGCCCCGGCCAAAGCCCGACCCCGCTCATTTGCTCGAGACAATCAGCCGGGCCGGAGGCGACCCGGACCGCGCAATCATGATCGGCGACACAAAGACCGACATCGATGTTGCCAAGGCAGCCGGGATACCTGTCATAGCCGTCGATTTTGGTTACACCGACACGCATGTCAGCCAGTTTGAACCGTCAAGGGTCATCTCTCATTTTGACGAACTGACGCCAGCACTGGTCGGTCGGCTGATTGCAGCTTCGGACTGAGGCAAGTCCCCCTCGTGGACTGAGCCAAGAGTGCGCGCGCGACGCAGCAATGCGCAAATACACGGCGGATGTCAGAAACCTGAAACGACCCAGGAAGATGGTGGGCGATATAGGGATTGAACCTATGACCCCACCCGTGTGAAGGGTGTGCTCTCCCGCTGAGCTAATCGCCCGTCCGAGGCAAGCTCAAACGTGGGCGGCATATAGGTGACGCCACCACAGCAAGTCAAGCGGCAAGCGGTTGGGTAATGCCCGCCGCCGTTGCGGCGGGCACCATCAGCACTACGCGCTAGCGGCGGACGAATTCATCGATCCGGCGCAGGGTCACGCGGCGGTTGCGCCATTCCTCGTTCTGCGTCTGCACAAGCAGGAACTCCTCGCCATAGCCGACTGTTTCGAGTGCGCGACCGGGCACCCGGAAGCGACGGTTCAACACGTCGCGCAGCGATTCTGCACGGTCTTCAGACAGGATTTGATTGGACTGGAAGGAGCCAACTGCATCGGTGTGACCCTCGATCAGGAAAGTGGCTCCTGGATTGCGGCGCAGTACCCGGCGCATGCCCTCTGCAATGTTCTCGATCTTCCCGTACTGGGAAGAATCGATCCTTGCGGAACCGAATTCGAAGTTTATCGACTGAACGTCGATTGACGGAGCCTGACGGCGCAGTTCGGGACGGCGCTTGAACTCCCGTACAGTGACCCGGTCGCGCTCCTGCATGCGGCGGCGCGGGGGAGCGTTGAGAGACCTCTCGATCTGTGATGCCGACGGCGTGGAAGCCTGTGCAAAGACCGGCATCGGGGTGTAGGCCGCAGTTGCGATCAGCGTGGCGGCAAGAGCTTTTTTGAACATCTGGATAGTCCCTCGTTTGCGGTACGGGTAGGCTTTTCTCACACTGGAACTGAAGCAGGGATGAACGCGGTATTCATGCCAGTCACTCCCGCATCACGATCTCGTGCCTTTCGCTGCTGGACAGAGGCGTGATGGTTTCCTTGCGCTGGCCAACAGGCGTGAAGCCAAGACGCTGATAGAGCGGCAGTGCGGCCGGATGATCCAGCGTACAGGTTTCGACCGAGACAAGCGTCGGTTTTGTCGCCCAGGCCGCCTGGATGGCAGCACCCAGGAACCAGCGGCCAAGCCCCCTGCCCGTTGCATGCGGCATCAGCCCGAAGAAATGGATCTCGGCGCTGTCAGCATTGCGCCATATCTCGAAGAACCCGGCAGGAGCGCCGTCAAGAAACAGAGTTGTGATGCTCCGTTCCGGATCAGCAAGGCGGGCATCCAGCGCCTCGTCTGAAAGACGGAGCGCGTTGACCCAGTGCCACTTCCGGCCGACGCGATCCATCAGATAGCGATAGAAGTGGCGGGGCATATTCTCCGCCCGCAGCAGCGCTACATTCTGGCCAAGGGGTAACGGCGGCAAGCGCACGGGCGGTACCGTCATCTCCAGATGGATGACGGTCACCTCAATGGGCTCGATTCTTGCCGCTTTCATCGCTCGTCCCCGGCCTTCCCCTTGACCACGGATGTGTCCTGCAATCCGCCCCATTCCGACCAGGAACCGTCGTAGAGACGGTGGTCTGTATGCCCGAGGGTCGCCAGTGCGAGTGAGACGATAGCCGCTGTAACACCCGATCCGCACGAGGTGACCACCGGACCGGAGAGATCAATTCCGGCGCTCTCGATCAACCTCTTTAGCTGATCCGCAGGCAGCAGCTTGCCATCCCGGGTCAAACCGGATGCAGGCACACTGCGTGCTCCCGGCATATGGCCGCCGCGCATGCCGGCGCGCGGCTCGGGATCAACGCCCTCGAAGCGGCCCGCG
This sequence comes from uncultured Mesorhizobium sp., assembly GCA_964480545.1. Classification (GTDB taxonomy): domain Bacteria; phylum Pseudomonadota; class Alphaproteobacteria; order Rhizobiales; family Rhizobiaceae; genus Mesorhizobium_G. The sequence continues at coordinate 15,694 of CAYZQP010000061.1, forward strand.
GGACGCGCGTCGGCGATTTGTGATGAGCCTTCCTGAACGATTGCACGCATCTCTGCCAGCGGGACGACACGTTCGCCATGAT
>CAYZQP010000062.1:0-15712 GCA_964480545.1 uncultured Mesorhizobium sp.
TCATCGCCTGCCCCGGTCTCGACTATTGCGCGCTGGCCAATGCCCGCTCCATCTCGGTGGCGCAGGACATTTCCAACCGCTTCGCTGACATCGAGCGGCAGAAGGATATCGGCGAGCTGAAGCTGAAGATTTCCGGCTGCATCAATGCCTGTGGTCACCATCACGTCGGCCATATCGGCATTCTCGGCGTCGAGAAGAAGGGCGCGGAGCTCTATCAGGTGACACTGGGCGGCTCGGCTGACGAACACACATCGGTTGGCGAAATCATCGGCCGCGGCTTTGGCCCGGAAGAAATCACTGACGCCATCGAGACCGTGGTCGACACCTACCTGAAGGTGCGCTCCGGCAAGGACGAGATTTTCCTCGACACCTACCGCCGCGTTGGCCCCGCGCCTTTCAAGGAGGCGCTCTATGGAGGCGAATCCAGGGCTGCCTGATCCGGTCGAGCAGGCAGCACTTGAAGCTGCCGATCTGGATGCGCGCTATGGCGAGCTGTCGCCGCAGGAGGTGATTGCGCTTTCAATCGAGCGCTTCGGCCTTGATGGCGTAGCGCTTGTCTCCTCCTTCGGCGCGGATTCTGCCGTGCTGCTGCATATGGCCGCCGAAATCGATCGCGACCTGCCGGTGCTCTTCCTCGACACCGGCAAACATTTTGGCGAGACGCTGGAGTATCGCGACGCGCTGGTCGGCGATTTCGGCCTGCGCGACATCCGCATCCTGACGCCGGAGCAGGCGGCCCTGCGCGACGTTGATCCGGATGGCACACTGCACCAGCGCAATACAGATGCCTGCTGCGATGTCAGAAAAGTTGAGCCGCTTGCGCGTGGCGTCGAGCCGTTCCGCGCCTGGTTCACCGGGCGCAAGCGCTTCCAGGCGGCGACACGCTCCAGCCTCGCCGCATTCGAATCGGTCGGCCCGCGCCTGCGCATCAATCCACTGGCGCGCTGGGGCACGTCTGACCTGGCTGACTACATGCGCAAGCACCAGCTGCGCGAAAACCCGCTGGTCGCCTATGGCTATCTGTCCATCGGCTGCTTCCCCTGCACGCAGATCGTGAAGCCCGGCGAAGATGCGCGATCCGGCCGTTGGGCCGGGCAGGCAAAAACCGAATGCGGGATCCATCTGGGCGGCCTCAGCGCCGCATTGACCGAACCCCGCCAATAGGCAATGTGACATTCATGAGTGAAGCAACGGATATCGCGCCGCGCCTGTGGTCAGGCGGCGCATTTGCAGAAGACAGCTGGCGTCATGTCGAGACGCTGGAAGAGCTGTCGGAAACCGGCAATGCCATCCTGCCGCTGGAGGTGTTTCTGGCGCTCGACGCCGAGACGCGCCGCAGCGCCAATGGCCGCTTCGGCGTGCGCCTGAAACCGGGCGAGCCGGTGGAGAAGATCGTCGATGAACTTGGCGACCTGCCGCTCGTTGCGCTGGAGTTTCCAGCCTTCAGCGATGGCCGCAGTTTTTCGAAAGCCGAGATCCTGCGCCGCCGCTATCAATATGAAGGCAAGGTGCGCGCCGTCGGCCAGGTTTTGCCAGACCAGATTTCGCACATGCTGCGCGTCGGCTTCGACGAGTTGGAAGTCAGCCACCAGATCTCGCTGAAATGGTTGGAAGAGAGCAAGACCGAAGGTCTCGGCCTCTATTACCAGCCCTCGGCTCGCGCCGATGTGCCAGCCAGTGGATACAGCTGGCGCCGCAGGCCGGTCTGAGGCTCGACGCAGGCCGGTGGCTGGCGTACATCGACCCATCGGAGGCCGCCATGAACGACAAGCCCAAATCTGTCATCCGCGAAACCGACGCTGGCGCAATTGCGCAGGCGCAGGGGCTGATCCGTAACGCCACCTTTGGCGCGATTGCCGTGCTGGACGCGAAGGACGGCTGGCCGCTGGCGAGCCGCGTGGGCGTGGCGACCGATGAAAGCGGCACGCCGATCATTCTGGTGTCCGGCCTGTCGGCCCACACACAGGCGCTGGTGAAGGACCCTAAATGCTCGCTGCTGCTGGGCGAACCGGGTAAGGGCGACCCGCTGGCGCATCCGCGCATCACCGTCGTGTGCAATGCTGTCCGGGTCGATAAAGCCGATGATGCGACTTTGCGCGAGCGCTATCTGGCCGTGCATCCCAAGGCGAAGCTCTATGTCGATCTCGGCGATTTCGCCTTCTTCCGGCTGGAGCCGGTGCGCGCCAACCTCAATGGCGGCTTCGGCAAGGCGTTTCACCTGACGCCGTCAGACCTGCTCGGCTGAGGGTTCTTCCTGTCAGAACAGCTTCTGGAGCTCTGGCAGTTTCTCGTTCACCAGCCAGCCGTAGTAGTTCTCCTCAGGCAACTTCGGCTCCTGCCCGGAAGCCTTGCGCTTTTCATTCTCCTGCTTGAGCGCGAAAGCGCGCGACTCGGGGCTGCCCACATTATACAGCGTGGCTGTGACGCCAGGGTTCTGCGAGATGTCGAACCCGGCGATGCTGCGATAGGAGTCGATCGACTTCTTGATCGTGGCGGCAACATAGGGGATCGATTTATCGGGATCCATGATTGTCTCATAGACCTTGTTGGGGTCAGCGGCGTTGAGCTTGGGGAAGCCGGAGACGCGCGAGACGATATCACTCATCTGCAGTGCGGTCAGCGGGTTCAACTGGCCCAGGCCAAAGGTCTGTCCGGCATAGAGCGGCTGGAAGAATACTGCCGAGAAGCGATTCTTCGGCCAGGCCACCCCGTCCACGGTCTTGCCCTGGAAGCTGCGCTGCCAGACGCGCTCGCGGCAAATCCAGATATCATAGCTGCCTTGCTCCGAGGCGCAGGTCGCGAACTGTGGGCGCTGGACGAAATCGCTGACATTCTCGCCCTTGTAGGCGAAGACGAGCCTGTTCGAGAGATAGGCAGCAGCCTTCACGTAGTAAGTCTGCAGGCGGTCATAGGCGTCGACATTATATGTGTGCTCGCCAACCAGCGCACCAACAATGTGCATCGGGTCTATGCCGTACTGGCCCGCTGTCTGTTTGATCTTGGTGCGCAGCTTCTTATCGTTGGCGATCAGCTTGTAGACCTTGTCGTACTTGCCCTCGAAGGTCATTTTGCCCGCCGCAGTGCGCTTCATCGAGGCACCCGGGACCTGCGGCTGGTCGTCATGGCGATTGCCAGGGGGCACTACGGTCTGCGCGTGCGCGATAGTGGTACCGAAACCGAGAGCCACTGCCAGACCAATTGCTGCGATGCGTTTCATGCCGTCTCCGTCGAACTGCACGCAAAATACGGAATGCCCCCCGGTGAGTCGAGGGCACTCCGGATCAACATGTGCTATCTGGCTTAAAGGATGAAACGCGACAAATCTGTGTTCCTGGCGAGATCGCCGATGCTGTTCTTGACATAGTCAGCGTCGATTGTGATCGTCTTGCCGCTGCTGTCGGGTGCAGTGAACGAGATTTCGTCGAGCACTCGCTCCATGACTGTCTGCAGCCTGCGCGCGCCGATATTTTCAACCGTGGCGTTCAAATCAACGGCGATTTCAGCCAGCGTATCTATTGCATCGTCAGTGAAGACAAGTGTCACACCCTCGGTCTCCATCAGAGCGATGTATTGCTTGATGAGGCTCGCCTCCGGCTCGACGAGGATGCGGCGAAAGTCTTCCTTCTCCAGTGCCCGCAACTCGACCCGGATAGGCAGACGGCCCTGCAACTCCGGCAGGAGATCCGATGGTTTAGACAGATGGAAAGCACCCGAAGCAATGAACAGGATGTGATCCGTCTTGATCGGCCCATACTTGGTTGCCACCGTCGTACCTTCGACCAGTGGCAGCAGATCGCGCTGGACGCCCTCGCGTGAGGGGCCGCCCTGCATCCCTTCCTTGCGGATCGCGATCTTGTCGATCTCGTCGATGAAGACGATCCCGTCATTCTCGGCGGATTCCATCGCCAGCCGCACAACCTCGTCCTGGTCCAGCAACTTGTCGGATTCGTCGTTGATGAGAAACTCGTAGGATTCCTTGATGGTGGTCTTGCGCTGCTTCGTGCGCTTGCCGCCCATCTTGCGCATCATCTCCGAGATATTGATCATCTGGCCGCCCGGCATGCCGGGGATTTCGAAGCCGGGCATGCCGCCCGAGCTGTTGTCGGCGACCTCGACCTCGATCTCCCTGTCATCTAGTTCGCCGTCGCGCAGCTTCTTGCGAAATGCTTCCTTGGTCGCCGGGCTGGCGGTCTTGCCAACCAGCGCCTCGAGCACGCGCTCCTCGGCATTCACATGCGCGCGCGCTTTGACGTCCTCGCGCATCTTTTCCCGCACCAGGCTGATGCCGACCTCGACGAGGTCGCGGATAATCTGCTCCACATCGCGACCGATATAGCCGACTTCCGTGAACTTGGTCGCCTCGACTTTCACGAACGGCGCTCCGGCAAGCTTGGCGAGGCGCCGGGATATCTCGGTCTTGCCGACACCGGTCGGCCCGATCATCAGGATATTTTTGGGCATCACCTCTTCGCGCATCAGGCCAGTGAGTTGCTGCCGGCGCCAGCGATTGCGCAGCGCGATGGAAACGGCGCGCTTGGCATCCTTCTGGCCAATGATGAAACGATCAAGTTCGGAGACGATCTCACGCGGAGAAAAATTGGTCATACACGATCCACAGGCATTGAATGGTTGCGCCTATGTGGGCATTCGCAGAGGTGCTTACCAGTGCCATATCCCCACGCGCCATCCATAGCTGATTCGCAGGCACCCATGCCCGGCCGTTCAGCCCTTGCCAGAGCGTGGATCAAGCGCGTCACGTACGGCATCGCCCATATAGTTGACCGATAGCACCGTCAGCGAAATCGCGAGCCCCGGCCAGATCACACGGGATGGGTTGAGCTGCAGGAAGTTCGCTCCATCAAACAGCAGCCGTCCCCAGGTCGGGAAGTCCGACGGGAAGCCGAGGCCAAGGAAGCTCAGCGCCGATTCCGTGATGATCGCAGCAGCGATGCCAAGTGTTGCCGAGACCATGATGGAGCTCAGCACATTGGGCAGGATATGCCGCCAGATGATGCGACCTTCGCGCATGCCGCTCGATTTGGCGGCAAGGATGTACTCCTGACTTTTCACCGTCAGCACATCACCGCGCACGATACGCGCGGTGTGCATCCAGCTGGTCAGACCGATGATGGTGACGATCAGGATGAAGATCCCGGTCTCCGGTCCGAAGGTCGCGCGTAGCGTGTCGCGGAACAGCATGATCACCACCAGCAGCAGCGGCAGCAGCGGCAGCGCCAGGAACAGGTCTGTCAGGCGCATCAGCGGGCCATCGAGGCGGCGGAAATAGCCGGCCATCACACCGACAAGTGTGCCCAGGAACAGCGCCAGCAGCATCGCTGTCAGGCCGACAGCGAGCGAGATGCGCCCGCCCGCCAGAACCTGCGCCAACATGTCCTTGCCAAGATTATCGGTGCCGAACGGATGCGCGAAAGACGGCCACTGGTTGCGGGCGCGAACGTTGATCGTGTTCGGCGCAACCGTGTGGAAGAACGGCCCGATATAGACCGCAAACAGGATGAACACGAAGACGAAGAGCCCGGCCACGCCGCCCTTGTGTTTGCGGAAGCGACGCCAGAATTCACGCGCTGGCGAATCCGGTGGCGTGGAGGCTACGACAGTTGCTGTGGTGACGTCAGTCATAGCGGATCCTCGGGTCAAGGATGCCGTAGAGGACGTCGGCAATCAGGTTGAACAGCACGATGAGCACGGCGAAGATGAAGGTCAGCGTCTGCACCAGTGGAATGTCAGCGCCCTGGATCGCGGTGATCAGCAGTTGCCCCAGACCATTCACCCGGAAAATCTGCTCGGTGATGATGGCGCCCGAGAAGATCGTTGGCACGCCCAGCGCAATCACCGTCACCACCGGGATCAGGCTGTTGCGCAGCACATGCACAAGCAGCACCGCCTTTTCCTTCACGCCCTTGGCTCGGGCGGTGCGCACGTAATCCTGGCTCAGATTGTCGAGCATGGAGGCGCGCACGAAGCGGGTGATCTGCGAGGCGTTGAACAACGTCAGCACCGCGACTGGCAACGCCATCTGCTTCACCTGCTGCATGAAGGTGCTGAAGCTGTTGACCTGCAGGTTGGTGTCATAGACCGAGGGAAACCACTGCAGCCAGGAGGAGAAGATCACGATCAGCAGCACGCCGGTGAAGAAGGTTGGGACCGAGTAGCCGACCATCGAGATGAAAGTGCCGATCTGGTCGAACCATGAATACTGCTTGTAGGCCGAGATCACACCAATCGGGATCGCAACCATCACACCGAACAGGTAGGCGAGGCCAACAACCCATAGGGTCTGCGGCAGGCGCTGCACGATCAAATCGACCACCGGGCTGCGCGTTGCCCAGGACAGGATACGCACGCGGTCGCCGTCGCCGACCTGCCAGCCGGTGATGCTCTCGAAGATGTTCAGCGGTTCGTTGATGAAGAACTGCTGCAGCCACAGGAGGTAGCGAATGTGGAAAGGCTGATCCATGCCCAGCGACGCACGGATCTGCTCGCGCACTTCCGGCGGGATGGTCAGCGGCAGATCGCCGGTTGGGTCGCCAGGTGCGAGATCAAGCAGAGCGAAAATCACGAAGCTGATGACCAGCAACGTGGGAATGGCGAACATCAGCCGCCGCAACGTGTAGGTGAACATCAGTAGCCGCCTGACTCGCCCGGGAAAATGGAGCCGCCGGGCAGCAGAGCCACCCGGCGAACGGCATTACTTCTTGCGGGACCAGTCAGCGACGTTCCAGAGCTCGGAGTCCCAGGCAGTCATCTTGACCCCGTCGAGGGTGACTGCGTGAGCCGAGATCTGGCCGCGGTAGATGAGCGGAATATGCGCACCCTCGGCAGTCAGCATGTCGTTGAGCTGCTTGGAGAGTTCGATGCGCTTGGCCATATCGCCGGTCTTCGACAGTTCTGCGAGCAGCTTGTCATATTCCGGGTTGCAGTAGCGCGGGATGTTCTGACCCTGCCAGCCATTTTCAGGTGCCGGGATCTTGTCGCAGAGCCACTCTGCCAGATACTTCTCCGGGTCGGTGCCGTCGAAATTGTTGGTGTACATTTCAACGTCGGCATAGAACTTCTGGAACGTATCAGGGCTTGCCGGATCGCCGCCGAAGAACACCGAGGCGCTGACGTTGCGCAGTTCCGACTCTACGCCGATCTGCGACCACATATCCTTGACCAGTTCCTGTGTCGCCTGACGCACCGAGTTGGTCGAGGTCAGGTAGAGGTAGGACAGGCGCACGCCATCCTTGGCGCGGACGCCGTCTGCACCTCTGACCCAGCCTGCTTCGTCGAGCAGCTTGTTTGCTCCGTCGATATCCTGCTTCAGGCACCAGTCATTGGCGGTCGAGGCATACATTTCCGGACCGGGCACGATGTTGCAGGTCGGCTGACCGGCTTCGCCGTAACCGGCTTCGTCGATGACATCGCGGTCAATCGCCATGGACAGGGCACGGCGCACTGCGGGGTCCTTGAGTGACGGATGCGGACCGGCTTCCTTGGTGGAACGCTTGTCGCCCAGCGCCGGGTCGGCATTGAAGGCATTCAGGTTGATACGCTCAACCTGCGTGCCGAAGGCCGTGACCAACTGGCCTTTGCCGGCGGCGAGCATAGCGGCCAGAATTTCCGGCTCCACCTGCATGTTCCAGGCGTAGTCGAACTCGCCGGTTTCAAGCACGGCGCGTGCAGCGGAAGCTGCGTCGCCGCCACCCTTCAGCGTAGCCGTTGCAAAGGCGGGCTTTGCCGGGTCGCGGTAGTTTTCATTCGCCTCATACGTGATCACGTCATTCGGCTTGAATTCCTTGACCTTGAACGGTCCGGTGCCGATCGGGCCGAAGTTTGCTGCCGTGCATTCAGGAGCCTTGGCACCGACGCAATCCTTGAACTGCGCCTGCTGCAGGATCGGCGACTGCGCACCGACAAACGCGCTGTATGGATAGTACTTTGGCTCAGAGAACGTGACCTTCACCGTATGGGCGTCAACCGCCTCGACTGACTTAACGCCCTCGAAATAGGCCTTCTGCGCGCAGCCGCCATCGGGCGCGATGCAATAGTTCCAGGTGAAGACAACGTCAGCCGAGGTGAGGGGTGTACCGTCAGACCATTTAATGTCTGGATTGAGCTTCCAGGTAAGCGACGTCATGTCGGCAGCCACGCCGCCATTCTCGACCGTAGGAATCTCGGTGACCAGCATCGGAACCAGCTTGGCGTCCTGGTCGTAGCGGGCCAGTGGCTCGATCACCATGGAGGCAGCATAGACCTCTTTCGTGCCACCGGAGAGGAAAGGATTGAGGGTTGAGACGGCCTGCCAGAACAGGATTTTCAGGTCTCCATCAGTGCCTCGCTGGGCATACGCAGCCGAGCTTGCAACGGCAAGCGCGACGGTCGTGCCAGCCAGAAGGCGGGTCAGGTTCTTAATCACAGCAGTTCCCCTTTTTTGTTGCGCTGTATTTCTCGAAGCCGGTATCGGACTTTCCCAAGTGATTGCTGCCTAAGCGTTTTTTCGCTTCAGGCCAACGAGATCAGAGACGTTCTCCCTTCTGGATGGCTAAATTTTGCGCCATCTAATCATACGCCTATTTTCCATACAAGCACCGAAAATGGCGCTTGCGCAATGCGCATTTTGCGCCGCACTATGCTGACAGGTTTTAGTCAGGAGAGCGCCATGCCCGTCATCAACCGGGTTGCTGAAATGCAGGAGGAGGTCGCCGGTTGGCGTCGTCACCTGCACGAGAACCCGGAACTGCTTTACGATGTCCACGAGACCGCGAAGTTCGTGGCGGAGAAGCTTCGGGGCTTTGGCTGCGACACCGTAGAGGAGGGCATTGGCAGGACTGGCGTTGTCGGGATCATCAAGGGCAAGCTGGGAGACGGCCCGGCCATAGGGCTTCGCGCCGATATGGACGCCCTGCCGATCCACGAGACCAGCGGCAAGCCGTGGGCATCCAGGGTTCCGGGCAAGGCGCATTCCTGTGGACATGACGGCCACACGGCAATGCTGCTGGGGGCAGCGCAATACCTGGCCGAGACGCGCAACTTCCGGGGATCGGTGGCGCTGATCTTCCAGCCGGCAGAAGAGGGCGGTGCCGGCGCGCTGGCGATGATCGATGACGGCATGATGGACAGGTTCGGCATCACCGAGGTTTACGGCATGCACAATGAGCCGGGCACGCCGATTGGTCACTTCAACATCCGTCGCGGCCCCCTGTTGGCAGCCGCAGATCGTTTTGACATCACCGTCACCGGGCGTGGCGGCCATGCGGCGATGCCACACCTGTCTATTGATCCAATCCTTGTTGGCTCACACATTGTTATCGCGTTGCAGTCGATCGTTTCGCGTCAGACCGATCCGCTGAATTCGCTTGTTGTTACGGTTGGCGCATTCAACGGCGGTGATGCATTCAACGTGATACCTGGTTCGGTCCACATGGGCGGAACAGTGCGAACGCTTCTTCCAGAGACCCGTGAGTTCGCCGAGAGGCGCATTCGCGAGGTTGCAGAGGCGACCGCTACAGCACATGGCGCGAGTGCCAAGGTCGAATACCATCGCGGATATCCGATCACGTTCAACCACGATCGCGAGACTGAATTCGCTGTGGACATTGCGGGCCGTGTTTCTGGTGGCCACGCGATCAATCCGGACACCCCGCCACGCATGGGTGCCGAGGATTTCTCCTACATGCTCGAGGCTCGGCCCGGCGCATTCATCTTCATCGGCAATGGCGACTCGGCGGGCCTGCACAACGCGGCTTACGACTTCAACGACGAGGTCCTGCCCTTTGGCATCAGCTATTGGGTGACACTGACCGAAACCAAGCTGGCAGCCTGAGGCCCTATGACCAAACCAGCTCTCGTCGTCGACAAGCCAGCGCCGGTCATTTCGGTCCGCAACCTCACCACCTCCTTCCTTGTCAATGACGAGTGGCGCAGTGTCGTGCGCAACATGTCGTTTGATGTCGGCCCGCGCGAAACTGTGGCCATCGTCGGCGAGTCCGGATCCGGCAAGAGCGTCACCTCGCTCTCCATCATGCGGCTCCTGCAAAAGCGCGGCAGCCGTATCGAGGGCGAAGTCATTCTCGGCGGCAGGAATCTACTGGCATTGCCCGAGGAAGAAATGCGCCAGGTGCGCGGCAATGACATCTCGATGATCTTTCAAGAGCCGATGACCAGCCTGAACCCGATCTTTCCGATCGGCAGGCAGATTGCCGAGGCGCTGCTGGTGCACAAGAACATCACCAAGGCAGACGCAAAGGCTGAGGTACTGCGGCTTCTCGACAAGGTTCGCATCCCCAATGCGAAGAGCCGCTACGATGACTACCCGCACCAGTTCTCCGGCGGCATGCGCCAGCGTGTCATGATCGCCATGGCGCTGGCGGCGCGGCCGAAGCTGCTGATCGCCGACGAGCCAACGACCGCGCTCGACGTGACGATTCAGGGACAAATCCTCGACCTCATCAAGCAGCTACAGGATGAGGAGGGCATGTCCGTTCTTTTCATCACGCATGACATGGGCGTGGTCGCGGAGATCGCCGACCGCACCATCGTGATGTTCCGCGGCGATACGGTCGAGATCGGTGCGACCGAGCAAATCTTCCATCACGGCCAGCATCCCTACACGCGTGCGCTGTTGTCGGCAGTGCCGAAGCTCGGCTCGATGGGCAAACGCAAGCTGCCCCAACGCTTCCCGATCATCGACATCAAGACCGGCGAGCAGCACAACCCGCCAGAAGTCTACAACACCGTCGATCACACCAGGACGCCGCTACTGAAGGTGAAAGACCTGACGACACGGTTTGACATCCGCACTGGCCTGCTTGGCCGCAAGACCGGCGCGGTGCATGCGGTCGAGAAAGTGTCCTTCGATCTGAACCAGGGCGAGACGCTTTCTCTCGTTGGTGAATCCGGCTGCGGCAAGTCGACCACCGGACGTTCCATCACCCGTCTGGTCGAGCCGACCAGCGGCGATGTAGAGCTCGACGGCCATGACATGCTAAAGCTCAATCAGGCAAAACTGCGGGAAATGCGCCGCTCGATCCAGATGGTGTTTCAGGACCCCTTCGCCAGCCTCAATCCACGCATGAGTGTTGGCTCGGCGGTGATGGAGCCCTTCATAGAACACAAGCTCGGCACATCAACGCAGGCACGCGACAAGGCCGCCGATCTGCTGACCAAGGTCGGTCTGTCGGCCGACATCATGAAGCGCTATCCGCACGAGTTCTCCGGCGGTCAACGCCAGCGCATCGCGATTGCACGCTCGCTGATGCTGGACCCGAAGATCATTGTCGCCGATGAAGCCGTCTCGGCGCTCGACGTGTCGATCAAGGCGCAGGTCTGCAATCTGCTTCTCGATCTCCAGCAGAGCCTCAACCTCGCCTATCTCTTCATCAGCCATGACATGGCTGTGGTCGAACGCGTCAGCCATCGCGTGGCTGTGATGTATCTCGGCGAGATTGTCGAGATCGGCCCGCGCGCAGCCGTGTTTGATAACCCACAGCACCCCTACACGAAAAAGCTGATGGCGGCGGTGCCGGTGCCTGATCCGTCGCGCCGGAACATCAAGCGCAACCTTTCGACGGACGAGATCAAGAGTCCGGTCCGCCCGGCAGACTACGTGCCGCCTGTCAGGCACTACCGCGAGGTCTCAAAGGACCATCTCGTGCAGGTGGCGTGAAGCTCAGGCGGGCCTGGCAATATCGGTCGCGCCCTCCGGCTCCGGTCCGTGGCCATAGGACATGCGCTGCATCTGGTCCATGACGCGGGCCATTTCCTCGTTCGACAAAACGGGAGGCTCGCCCAGCGCCAGCGCCTGCAGATACATGCGCGCCAGCGTCTCGACCTCAATGGCAAGCCAGAGCGCAGATTCCATCGTCTTGCCGAGGGCGATCAAACCGTGCTGCCCAAGCAGGCAGGCCTTGCGGTCTGTCAGCGCCGCCAGCGCATTGTTCGACAATTCCTGCGTGCCGAAGGTGGCGTAGTCAGCGACACGAATGTCTGTGCCGCCGGCAACCGCAGTCATATAGTGAAAGCTCGGGATGGAACGGTAATGACAGGCCAATGTCGTGGCATAGAGCGAGTGGCAGTGCAGGACCACGTTCATGTCCTGACGCGCCTTGAGGATGTCACGGTGGAAACGCCATTCGGATGACGGGCGCGGTCCAACATAGGTTCCATCAAACGACATGCTGACGATCTGGTCAGGCGTCATCGTGTCGTAAGGCAGTCCTGACGGCGTAATCAGAAAACCATCGCCGCTGCGCACCGACAGGTTGCCGGAGGTCCCCTGATTGATGCCGCTGGTATTCATGCGCCGGCAAATGCCGATCATTTCCTGGCGCAGCACTAAATCGGAAGTCATTCAAATCGTCCTTTCAAACAATGCCGCCACCGCCCGGGGCGGCTGCGGGGCGCTCTGCAGCGACCTTGTTGCGATACTTGCTGGCCCGGTAGGCGCTGACCGGATCAATGGCGCCGCCGCGATTGAGCCGCGCCATAGCCAGTATCGGTTCGAGGTCGGTGCGATAGGCCTGCTTTAGCGTCTGCGTTGCCATCAGCGCATCGTTGTCGTCCTGATATCCCGACAGCGCCTTGCGGTCGACCAGAAGTGCAGCCGCATAGGCACGCTGCACCTCGGTCGCAGAGAGCATCAGGCTTTCTATCGGGTCGGTGACATTATGGCTCTGGTCGAGCATATGCGCTGGATCGAAGCCAGGTGTGCCCGACAGTTCGGCATCAACCAGTTCGTTGAAGACGAGAAACAGCCGGTATGGGTCAATCGAGCCGGCATCGAGATCGTCATCGCCATATTTTGAGTCGTTGAAGTGGAAACCACCGAGTTTCCCGAATTGTATCAGGCGCGAAACGATCATTTCAATGTTTACATTCGGCGCGTGATGGCCAAGGTCGACAAGACAGAAAGCACGCTCGCCGGTCTCCCTGGCAATGATGTAGTTGGTGCCCCAGTCCTGGACCACAGTGGAGTAGAAGGCCGGCTCATACATCTTGTGCTCGGTGAAGAGCCGCCAGTCGGCGGGGAGTTCGGCATAAATTGCCTTGACCGCATCAAGGTAACGTTCGAAGGCCCGGGCGAAATTCACCTGACCGGGGAAGTTCGAGCCGTCGCCGATCCAGATCGTCAGCGCCTTCGAGCCGATGTCCCGACCAATCTCGATGCATTGGAGATTGTGCTCTACCGCCTGCCGCCGGGCACCCGCGTCGGCGTGGCTGAGGGAGCCGAATTTGTAGCTGTGCGTCTGGTCTTTGGCATCCGAAAACGTGTTCGAGTTCATTGCGTCGAAGCCGAGGCCGAAGCGCGAGGCAGCCTGTTTCAGCCGTTTCGGGTCGGCTTTGTCCCACGGGATGTGCAGCGACACCGTCGGCGTTGCGCGTGTCAATTGCTGGATAACGGCGCAGTCCTCGATCTTGTCGAAAACATCGCGTGGCTCGCCCTCTCCAGGGAAGCGGGCAAAGCGGGTGCCGCCCGTACCAACGCCCCAGGAGGGAATGGCGACACCGAAGGCCGCAACCTTCGCGAGAATTGCATCAATGGATATGCCTCGCCGGTCCAGTTGTTCACCAAGTACGGCGTAGTCAGAGCGCAGGGTGGCCTCCCGTGAGGCATTGTCCTTCTCCACGACATTCTTGTCGATCATCGTTTCCATGCAGATCTCCTCACCACACGAATCCCGGCATGATGTAATCAGGTATTGCGTTGTGTTCAGCGTAGAGCACTTGGCGTTCCGCTTCGCTTGCCGAAGCCAGAATGCCGGTGGCGACAAGCGCCGTCGCAAGCCCCGCGCCCGCACCTCCGGCAATGTCATGCTCGATGCTGTCTCCGATACAGATGATCCGGGCCGCATCGACATCGGGCGCGAGCGCGCGCGCCGCCGCGTAAATCTCGGGAAACGGTTTGCCGATCCAGGTTACGGGGCCACCGAGTTCCTCGTACAGCTCGGCGATACGCCCGGCGCCGAAACGCGGGCCGACCGGCGTCAGCATGATCTTGTCGGGGTTGGTGCACAGGCACTCGACACCTCGTCTAGCAGCCGGAGCGAGCAGATTGCGATACCAGGCCAGTTCGTGGCGGTCGCCTTCACTCGCGGAAAGCAGAATCACATCGGCGTCGGCACCATTGTCGACCAGATCGAGCGGCAGGCCGTCGACCGCGCTGCGATCACCGTCGCGGGAAATCAGCAGGCAGCGCCTGGGAACAGCGTCCACCATCTCTCGGGAAAGCCGGGCCCACGCAACTTCACCTGATGAAAGGAAGTGCGTCCAGCTTCCAGGCTCGAATCCCAGCCTCACGAGACGCGCCTCATTGGGCGCGGATCGCTTGCCAGAATTCGACAGCAATATGGTTGATTTGCCGGCTATCTTCAGTTGAAGCAGCGTCTCGACGGCAGCCGGATATGGCGCTGTTCCATCATGCAGAACGCCAAACTGGTCTATCAGAAACAGATCGAAATCGCGGGCGAGGTCTCCTATGCCCCGGATTGGGCGCGTGACAGCGTCGGTCATGGCACCAGCCCTGCATTGCGCGCGCCACTCATCGCCAGCAAGGCTGCACCGGCGGCTGCCTCGCTTGAGCGCACAGGCCCGAAGGGCACGCCGAGTTTGCGCTGGCGGATGGCAATCCATGCAGGGTTGTCGGCACCGCCGCCGACGCTGCGCACGGTGCTTAACCTCGGCCCGCCGAGTTCGTGGAGGCGGCGGTAGCCGAGCGCTTCGACCGAGGCGATGCCTTCCAGCATGGCCTGCAGGAAGGTCGCGTCATCGGCCGGGCGCGGGGTCAACTGGGGCGCGAGGGCTGGATCAGCGATGGGGAAGCGCTCGCCCGGTGTCAGCAGCGGATAGAAGTCGAGGCCGGTTTCGGTATCGGGATGCATCTGGGAGCCAAGACTCCGTATCGTATCGGTGTCGAAATAATGTGCGAGGACCTTGCCGCCGGTATTCGATGCGCCGCCGGCGAGCCATTGCCCAAGGACCTTGTGGCTATAGATGCCGTATTGCGGAGCGAAGATCGGACGGTCTGACAGAAGTTTGAGCGTAAGCGTCGAGCCAAGGGCCGTCACTGCATCGCCCGGCTGGTCCGCGCCGGTGGCGAGAAAGGATGCGCAACCGTCCGTGGTGCCTGCAACGACGAGAATCTCTGGCGAAAGGCCGAAGCGGGCGGCGGCTTCGCGCGCAATTGTCCCGATCGGTGAGCCGGCGGGCACAACCTTCGGCAACAGGCCGGCGCGCAAGCCCGTCTGGATGATCCAGTGGGGCCACGCCTCCGCGACGGGGTCGTATCCCGTCTTCAGCGCATTGTTCTCGTCGGTCGTGTCAAAGCGCCCGCTGAACTGGGCCGCGATCCAGTCTGCCTGATGCAGGATGCCCGCGATATCGGGTATGCCCTGAAACCAGATCGCCTTGGCGAGGCCCGAGGTCGGACCATGGGCCGCGCTGTCGGGCGCAATCATCGGGGCGATACGCTCTAGTAGGTCGGCATCCGGAACGGGATCGTTATACATCAACGGCTCGGCCAGGGGTTGCCCCACTGCATCAACGGGAAGCACTGTTCCCGATGTTCCATCGACAGCGAGCGCCACGATGCGGCTCCGGTCAGCATGGGCAAGAACAGCCTCAAGACTGGCTGACACTGCCTGCCACCAGTTGGAGGGCGCACGCCCGTCAGCGCCAAAATCGGAGAGCGGCACCGCCGCCTGAGCAACGACCT
>CAYZQP010000063.1:0-6360 GCA_964480545.1 uncultured Mesorhizobium sp.
AATCCGCGCCGAGACCAAACCACGCGCCTTCCCGCTCGGGCTGACCCTGGCGCGCGACTTCGTCAAGAACCGCGTTGCGCTGGCCGGCGACGCCGCGCATGGCATCCACCCGATCGCCGGTCAGGGTCTGAACCTCGGCTTCAAGGACGCAGCAGCACTTGCCGAGGTCGTGGTCGAGGCCGACCGTCTGGGCCAGGACATCGGTACGCTCGACGTGCTGGAACGTTACCAGCTGTGGCGACGCTTCGACACCTGGCAGATGGGAGTCACCACCGACGTGCTGAACCGCCTCTTTTCCAATGATCTCGGCCCGCTGCGCGCGCTGCGCAGCATCGGCCTCGGCCTGGTTGACCGCGCCCCGAAGCTGAAGGAGTTCTTCATCGGCCAGGCGTCCGGCCTTGGCGGCGACACGCCAAGGCTGCTCAAGGGCGAAGCGATCTGATGTCCCTCGCTTCCGTCCGCGCCTTTTTCGCCGAACACGCTCCAGACATTGAGGTCATTGTCACCGAGGCATCCTCGGCGACCGTAGCACTGGCTGCGGAGGCGCATGGCGTGCGGCCGGAGCAGATCGCCAAGACCATCTGCCTTCGTGCCGGCGACAAGGCGATGCTGATCGTTACGGCTGGCACATCGCGGCTCGACAACCGCAAGTTCAAGGATCGATTTGATGGCCAGAAGCCGCGCATGCTCGACCACGAGGAGACGCAGCGCCTGACCAGCCATCCGGTCGGCGGCGTTTGCCCGTTCGGCCTCGCCGAACCACTGCCGGTCTATTGCGATGTCTCGCTCAAGGCATTTGAGGAGGTCGTTCCCGCCGCAGGTGCAACCAACGCAGCGGTACGCATCGCACCGCAGCGGATGGCCGATCTGGTCAACGCAGAATGGGTCGACGTCTGCCAGGGCTGACGCGCCTGCCCATCAGCACCTGCCCGTGAAGCCGTCAGTTGAACAGGTGCACCAGCCAGAGCGTGATGACCGGAAACGTGATCAGGATGCCCAGCCGGATGAAGTCCGCCAGCACAAACGGCAGAACGCCGCGATAGGTACTGGTGATCGGCACATCCTTGGCAATCTTGTTGATGATAAAGACGTTCAGGCCGATTGGCGGCGCTGACAACCCTATGCCGACAACGACCAGCACCAATATGCCGAACCACAGCGCCACATCCTCCGGCGTCATGCCGAAATCCAGCGCCAGCACGACGGGGACAAACACCGGCAGGGTCAGCAGGATCATCGCCAGCTCGTCCATAACGGCACCCAGAACGATGTAGGTCAGCATCATGCCGCAGACCACGGCATAGGGCGACAGACCGGACCCCCCGATAAACTCGGCCAGCACCACCGGCATCTGCGTGCGGCCCAGAAACGCACCGAACACTTCCGCGCCGAGCAGGATCATGAAGATCATGCCGGTCGTCTCGGCGGTCTGCATGAACGCCTCCTTGATGCGCGTCCAGTTCAGGCTGCGCTGCGCAAGTCCGACGATCAGCATGGCAGCAGCGCCCACTGCTGCGCCCTGGGTCGGACTGAACAACCTGCCGTAAATGCCGCCGACAACGACCAGCGCGACCGCCGCAGCAGGAATGATCGCATAGTCGGCGACCAGCATCAGCAAGCCCAGCACGACCATCAACGCAGCAGGGAAGCCCGCGATAGAGCCAAGGTACCAGCCCGCCGCGCCGGCAACGCCAAGCAGCACCCCGACAGGACGGACCCAGAAAGGACGCGGGGTCGGCTCATGCTCGACGATCCCGGCGGGTGGCGCGAGGTTCGGCCAGATGCGCACAGCTATGGCGATGGCGATGACATAGAAGGCGGCCGCCATCAGCCCGGGGATCAACGCTGCCTGGAACAGCTTGGCGATGTTCTGCTCGGCGGTGATGGCATAGACGACCAGGATGACAGAGGGTGGCACCAGAATGCCAAGCGTGCCACCGGCCGCAATCGCTCCGGTGCCAAAGCCGGCGTCGACGCGGGCCCGGCGAAGCTCCGGCAGCGCTGCCCGTCCGAACGTCGCGGTTGTCGCAACCGACGAGCCACAGATCGCACCGAAACCGAGGCAGGCGGCAATCACCGCCATGGGCAGCCCACCCTTGAGGCGCGCCAGCCCGCGCTCGGCCGCCTTGAACAGGTTGGACGCCATGCCCGAGCGTTCGGCCAGCGCGCCCATCAGCACGAAGAACGGAATCACCGACAGCGTGTAGTTGGCGAACTGGTCATAGGCGGCGGTGCGCAGGTAGTAGGTCAGCACATGCGTGCCATCCATCCAGATCGTGCCGGCCACGCCGACAACCAGCATGGCAAGAGCGATCGGCATCCGGATGACAATAAGCGCCAGCATGGCGCCAAAGCCCACAAGGGCGAGGGTAAAATTCGTCAACTACGCCCCCGGAATTTTTCCCAGGCAACCGCAAGCGCCACGACGCAGGCCAGACCAACCAGGATCGAACAGGCAATATAGACCGGCCAGATCGGCCAGGTGATCTGCGTCAGTGTTTCACCGTACGACCGCTTTTCCAGACCGGAGGTGAACAGTCCCCAGGCGAAGAACCCGAAGAACCCGGCAAACACAAGGTCCCAGACGCCATCTATTCCCGCGTTCAGTCTGCGCGGCAGTTTCAGGGTGAACGTGTCCACCGCGATGTGACCGCTCCGCGCCTGCGCATGCGCCAGAAAGGCAAAGGCGGCGACTGCGCACAGCACCTGGACAAACTCGAACTCGGCCATCAGGGGCCGGCCGAACAGGTAGCTCACACTCGCCGTAACCAGCAGCGCCACGAAGCACAGCAACAGGCCACCAATTATCGCGAGTACAGCGGCCAGACGTTCATACCACCTGACCGATGACACGTTGGGCTCGGCCGGATCAACTGACTCCATGCGTCAGCGCCTTTCTGGAAGCGGCGGGGGTGGAGACCACCCCCGCTCTTATTTTCAGGCCGAATACTTGGCGATGGAGTCCTGCGCCGCCTTGAGCAGCGCCTCGCCGTCAACACCCTTGGCCTTGTTGTCGGCGACCCACTTGTCGCGCACCGGCTGCGTTGCCTCGATCCAGCGCTTCTTCTCGTCCTCCGAGATCGCGCTGATCTTGTTCTTGCCCGATGCCTCGACCGTTCCGCGCACCTCTGCGCCGATGCGATCCCACATCTCGCCTGCTGCCTTGGCGAAAGCCAGCCCGGAGTTCTTGTCGAGCACATCGCGCACATCAGCCGCCAGGCCCTCGTATTTCGCCTTGTTCATGGCGAGGAAGAACGTGGTGGTGTAGAGCGTCGGCGCACCCGGGATCTCCAGGTGGTTGGAGGTCAGTTCGTTGACCTTGATCGACGGCACAACTTCCCAGGGCACGACGCAACCATCAATAGACCCCTGCGCCAGGGCTTCCGGAATCTGCGGCGTCGGCATGCCAACTGGAGTCGCGCCGAGTGCGGCCAGCGCCTCACCGGCGAGGCGGGTCGGGTTGCGCAACTTCAGCCCTGCCAGATCTTCCTTGGTGGCAATCGCCTTGTTGGAGTGGATCAGGCCGGCGTCATGCGACCAGAAGCAGAGGATTTTGGTGTCTGCCGTGTCCTTGGCGATATGTGCCTCGCCATATTCCTGCGTTGCCGGCGCATTCACCGTCGCCTTGGCGGCAGCCACAAACGGCAACTCGAACACTTCCGTCGACGGGAAGCGGCCGGGCGTGTTGCCGGGCAGCGTCCAGACGATATCGACCACACCATTGGCAGCCTGTTCGTAAAGCTGGGGCGGCTTGCCCCCGAGCTGCATGGCCGGGAACAGCTCGATCTTCAGCTTCCCGCCGCTCTGCTCGTCAATCGTCTTCGCCCAGGGCATCAGCAGGTGCTGGTGAACATTTGCCACCGGCGGCAGGAAATGGTGCAGCTTCAACGTCACTGCGTCCTGCGCCCGGGCAACGCCCGATTTGAGGATTGCAGGCGCAGCCAGAACAGCGCCCGAAACCTTGAAGAATTTACGTCTCGTGTAGTTCATTATTTCCTCCCAGAGATTCGCACACGCGCCGCATGTTGCGGCGAACAGTGCGTGTTCATTCAAGGCACGTCAATGCCGATTCCGGCGCCTCCCGATCAGGTGAAGACTGTCTCCGTTTTGCAATCGAAATCCTGCGCCCACCCTCGCATGTGCGCAGGCCGACTTCGCTGCCGGAATGGTCGTGACGTCGTACATGACTGCCCGCCCGCAAGCTACTTAACACGTTAATTATACACCCGGACGGCGGGAATGCAACGGGTGTCGATTTCGTCTAAAGCATGTCGCGCAAAAGTGTGACGCGGTTTTGCGAGAACGACATGCGCCAAACAAGGACTTGAAGCGGCGGAGCGTATCTGAAAGATCGCGACGCGCTTTAGAGATTGCCCAGCGCCTGCTCGATATCGTCCAGAATGTCCTGCGTGGTTTCCAGCCCGATCGACAGCCGCAGCATCCCTTCACCAATGCCCTGATTGGCGCGTTCCTCCGGCGTATAGTTGGAGTGCGTCATGGAGGCCGGGTGCTGGACCAGTGTCTCGGCGTCTCCCAGGCTGACCGCAAGCGTCACCAGATTGAGCCGGTCCATGAACTTGCGCCCGGCCGCCAGCCCGCGCTTCATCTCGAAGGCAATCAGCCCCCCGGACATTCGCATCTGGCTCTGGCCGAGCGCATATTGCGGGTGGGATTTCAGGCCGGGATAGCTGACGCTCTCCACCGCCGAATGCGCTTCCAGCAATTCGGCCACTGCCTGCGCAGACCTGGTGTGTCGCTCCATCCGCAACTCCAGGGTCTTGAGACCGCGCAGGATCAGGAATGCCGTCATCGGCGACATCGTGCCACCATTGAGGTAGCGCAGCCCCTCATTGCGAACGCGGGTCACAAGCTGTTCCGAACCGGCGATAACACCGGCCAGCAGATCACCGTGACCACCGAGAAACTTGGTCGCCGAGTGCACGACCAGATCGGCACCAAGCCTCAGCGGCTGCTGACCGAGCGGCGTGGCAAATGTATTGTCGACAATGATGACCGCGTCGGGTGCGCCCGCCCGCACCAGCTTTGCAATGCCGGAAACATCGATCAACCGCAGATTGGGGTTGGCAGGCGTCTCGAAATAGACCACGCGCGTTTTCGCCGTCAGGGCATCCGTGACCTGCTGTGCTTCGGTCATATCGACCTTCTTCACGGTGACACCAAACTTGGTCAGACCCTGCGTGAACAGCGCATAGGATCCCCCATAGAGGGTGTGGTCGATCACCACCTCGTCACCGGCCTTGAGCAGCGACCACAAAGCCGAGGCAATCGCGGACATGCCGGATGCGGCTGTCATGGCCGCTTCGCCACCCTCAAGCCTTGCCATGCGCTTTTCCAGCACGGTCTGGGTCGGGTTCACCCGGCGCCCATACATGTAACCCTGCCGCTCGCCGGACATCATCGCATCAAAATCGGCGCTGTCCGAAAACGCATAGGTCGAGGTCATGAAGATCGGTGGCGACAATGCGCCTTCGGCATCCGCCGGGTCGTAGCCGAAATGGATCGCGTCTGTCGCCTGACCCCAATCACCGTTGCTGGACATTCATGCCTCCTGTCGTTCCCCGGTTTCTAGCGGCCTGGCAGCCGGATGTCATGGCACAGGACCGGCACCTTGTTCAGGCAGTCGAGAATGTTATGCCCGGGACGTCTGCGCCTCCGGCAAGCCGAGATAGCTTGCCAGTTCGCGCGCGGCGGCGGCCCCTGCCCTGTTCGCTCCGATGGTCGATGCGGACGGTCCATAACCGACAAGATGGATCCGCGGATCTTTCCTGACCCGCGTCGCCAGCCGTCCGTCCATGACAATGCCGCCACCGGCACCGACGTCCTCGCGCAACCCGAGCGGCGCGAGATGGTCAAGCGCGCTCCTGAAGCCGGTTGCCGACAGGATCACGTCAGCATGTTCTTCAGACCCGTCTGCCCAGCGCACGCCATCTTCGGTGATCTCGCTGAACATCGGCCGCCGGTTGAGCACGCCCCGGGCCTGTGCCTCTTTCAGGGCAGGCGTGAGGTAAATGCCGGTAACCGAGACAACCGAGCGAGGCGGCAGGCCCTGCCGCACCCGCTCCTCAACCATCGCAACCGCAGCGCGCCCAAGCTCTTCCGAGAGTGCGCCTTCGCGAAACACCGGCTCGCGGCGGGTGACCCAGATTGTCGCCGCAACCCGCGAAATCTCGTCGAGATGCTGGAGCGCGGAAATCCCGCCACCGACGATGACCACGCGCTTGCCGCGAAACTCTTCGGGGCCGCGATAATCATGCGAGTGCATCAGCCGGCCCGTGAACCGCTCCGCCCCGGGATAGTCGGGAAGCAACGGGTTTTCCCAGGTCCCGGTGGCATTGATGA
>CAYZQP010000063.1:6370-10774 GCA_964480545.1 uncultured Mesorhizobium sp.
TGCCTCTAGCAGAGAAGGTCTCGCGATCTGTCTCCACACGCAGGCGCCCGAACCGTTCTCCGACACATTTAACCGTAACCGGGCGATAGACGGGCAGATGGAATTTGTCCTCATAGGCCGCGAAATAGGCGGGCACAGCGACGGCGGCCTGAGCCTCCGGCGCACCGGTATCCACCGCCTCTGCGAACGCCATGCCCGGCAGGTCGTGCACCCGGTTGACTGTCGACAGGGTCAAGGTCGGCCAGCGGTGCTGCCATGCGCCGCCTGGCGCAGGGTTGCTGTCCAGCACCAGAAACTGCCGCCCCGGCTTGAGCCCAAGTTTCATCAGGTGGTAGGCCGAGGACAAGCCCGCCTGCCCCGCACCTATGACGACAATGTCGACCCGGATTGCAGCTGCCGCCGGCTGATCAGGCACCAACGGCGTCCAGCCTGGCCTTGAGCGCCGCCAGCTCTTCCTCCAGCACGCGCACCCTCTCTTCCAGCTCGCCAATCGCCGATGCACCGCTCGATACGCGCGCAGCTGGCGCGGGAATGGCCGAGACATCCACATCTCCGGCGAGCAGATGCGCAAAGCGATCCTCCCGCTGACCCGGCGCGCGGCCGATCTCCTTGACCAGCGGCGGATGCCGGCCAATCAACATGTCGAGTTCCTCGCGCACCGCCTCGATGGAGCCGAAATTCGCCATGCGATCCGTGCGTGTCTGCAACTCGTTCAGCGTTTGCGGTCCACGCAACAGCAGCATCGCAACCAGCGCACATTGCGGCGTTGTCAGGCTGAAGGCACGCGCCGCAGTCTGCTCGTACCGGTCAACCCGCGACGCCATCATGCGGCGCGCCAGTCCACGCTCCTCGAGTGACTTCAGCGTACGGCTGATGTCGCCCTGCTCCAGCGCCATAACCGGTTCGCGCGAGGTCTTCTGGTTCGTCGCCGATTGCAGCGCTTTGAGGGTCAACGGATAGACATCAGGCGTCAGCAGCTGCTTCTCCATGAGGCAACCGAGCACGCGGACTTCCAGCGCGTTGAGATGAGGCAATTCGGCCATGTTCAGTGGGTTCCTGTCAGTCCAAGTTTGCGGCGCAGCCGGTCAATACGCTGGGCGTACATTGCATGTCGCTCCTCCTTCAGGATCACCGACTGAACCATCGCCACCAGCTCTTCCTTTTCCTGCTCATCCAGCTTGCCGGTGAGGAAGCCGGCCGTCTTGTCGATCACTGTCGGCACGTCGGCGACCTGGTCGCTCGCCCATTTGGCGTAGGCGACCGCTTCGACCGCTTTCTCTTCTGAAGAAGCGATCGGCTTGACCGCCTCCAGAACACGCGCCTCCAGCGCCTCGGTCGCGACCACGTCTTCGGCACCGATCGCCATCATCACGGTTGCGGCGGCGACGACAGGATCATCGATTGCGGCGACCGGAGCGACGGCAGCCTTCTTGCGCAGCTTCTGGCGGCGGAAGTGGCCCTGGACCTTGCCGACCTGACCCGCAATCTCGTTCGCAGCGTCGCTCATATACTTGAGCCGGTACCACCAGAACACTCCCGCAGCAGCGATCCCCAGTATTGCAAGCAGAATATGCATCCCCGCCTCCTGACAACCCGGCCCTGCATAGCGCCGACGCGCTGCTTCGCCTAGAGCATGATTCCGAACCGAAGGACAGCGCACAAAAAGTTGCAGACTTTTCGGACAAACATCATGCGTGAAAACAAACACCTGGAGCAGTATGCCCGCCTCAGGAGATTCTGCTCAAATCTCCGGTTTGCTCCACGGTTCTTCGATAGAAGCTCTCGGCCGCCATCCTGTTGCGGGCCGCCTGTTCCTTGTCGCGATCTGTCACTGCCGGGTTCATCTCATGATGACCGTATCTCTGCTCGAGAAAGCCCGCGATGCCAGGTGGAATGGAGCCTGACCCCATTTCCCGGGTGATCGCCTTCAGGGCGATCAGGTCCTCTATCTCGCGCCTGGCGTCATCAGGAATGGCAGCCCCCGCCAGGCATTCAACCAGGTTCATCGGCGGAAGTTCGGCAAAGTCGCGCTGCGCCATCCAGTCAAGCGCAACAATTGGCCGGATCAGGTAGAACAGCTTCTTCAGCTTCACCTCTGACGAGAAGCTGCCGATGCGCGCAATATGCGAACGGGCAAGCCCCAGATAGTGGTGCGACACCCGCGCCGGATCAACGATCTGGTCAAGCAGCGCTCCCAGCGCCGCGCGAATGCCCGGCTGCTCCTCGTAGACAATGGGTGACCCCACCCACTCGACCACCACCGCGTTGCCGGCAAGTGCCAGCAGCAACGCCTTGCGCAGGTCCCAGCCGCCGGCATCAATCTCGCCCTCGATGGGAAACTCGATGACGTCGCGCGGTTGCTCCAGAACCAGGTGCGCTGCAGGCGGCCGCACATAGACGAACCGGCAATCATAGTCGCTGTCGGGTGACGGGAACCCCCAGGCCCGGCTGCCACTCTCGATGGCGAAGAGAATTGACGCGCCCTGCCGTGCAGCATCAAGCCGGTCGCGAATGGCACTGACAGCTTCTGGCGAAAAGTCCGGTGGTAGTGTGCTCATCGCCCCGCATACCAAATCCGGGGCAAGCCCGTCACCAGGTGTGCACGCCTAACGGCTGCCGAAGATGGCAGACCCGACGCGCACGCTGGTGGCGCCGAAGTCGATGGCGACCTCATAGTCGCCGGACATGCCCATCGACAGCTTCTCCACACCTGCCTCACGCGCGAGCTTCTCCAGCAGCGCAAAATGCGGCCCGGGATTTTCGTCTGCAGGGGGAATGCACATCAGACCCTCGATCACCAGGCCATGAACCCCGCGGCAGCGCTGTACGAAAGCGATGGCCTCGCGCGGATCTATGCCGGCCTTCTGGTCCTCCAGCCCGGTATTCACCTGGACATAAAGCTTTGGCCGGCGATCCTGCCGGGCGATCTCTTTGGCCAGTTCTGACGCGATCTTCTCGCGGTCGACCGTCTCGATCACGTCAAACAGGGCAACCGCTTCCTTCGCCTTGTTCGACTGCAGCGGCCCGATCAGATGCAGCTCGACATCGGGGAATTCTGCCTTGAGTTCCGGCCATTTGCCTTGCGCTTCCTGCACCCGGTTTTCGCCGACGATGCGCTGGCCAGCCTGCAACACAGGACGGATATCTGCCGGTTCGAAGGTCTTGGTCACTGCCACCAGGGCGACGCTTCCCGGCTCACGCCTGGCTTCCCGCTCTGCCCTGGCGATATTCTGCTTCACGGCAGTCCAGTTTTCGACCGCGTTCATACTGCGCAAACTCTGGATTTGAAGGGACTGGCGGAGAAGGAGGGATTTGAACCCCCGATGCCCTTGCGAGCATGCCGCATTTCGAGTGCGGTGCATTCAACCACTCTGCCACTTCTCCGCATCATGTGGTCGGCCGATATCCGGCGCGGGCGCTAGATACCGGCTTGTTGGCTGCCTGACAAGTCCTGTTGACAGATCAGTTCCCGGTCGCAGGCGCTGGCACTGTTTCGACAGCGGGTCCCGGATCAATGCTCCCGGGATTCTGGCCGGTTTCCTCTGTGTGGCCCCTGTGCGCGAGATAACTGTAGAACATCGGCACAACAAACAACGTGAACAGGGTGCCAATCAGGATGCCGGAGAAAATCACCAGACCCATAGAGTAGCGCGCGGCGGCACCCGCGCCCTGCGCGATGATCAGCGGCACAACACCCAGCGCCATCGCCGCCGTGGTCATCAGGATTGGCCGCAGGCGGGTCTTGGCCGAGGCGATAATCGCGTCATTGATCGACAGTCCATGTTCCTCACGCTGCTGGTTAGCGAACTCCACCAGCAAGATACCGTGCTTGGTAATCAGGCCTATCAGCGTGATGAGGCCCACCTGCGTGTAGATGTTCAACGTCCCGAGGCCGAGATTGAGCGGCAGCATCGCGCCGAAGATCGACAGCGGCACGGACATCATGATGATGAGCGGATCACGGAAGCTCTCGAACTGGGCTGCAAGGACCAGATAGATCACCACGACCGCCAGGCCAAAAGCGATCAGGATGGTCGATCCCTGTTCTTTCTCGAGCCGGGACTGTCCGGAATAGTCGAGGAAGAATCCCGACGGCAGCAGCGGGCGCGCAATGTTCTCAAGCTGCGCCAGACCGTCGCCAGTCGTCACGCCCGGTACGGGCATTGCCGAAATGGTCGAGGCGTTCAACTGGTTGAACTGTTCAATCGATGCCGGCGAGGAGTTGGTGGTGATCGTCGTCACAGCCGAAAGCGGCACCATCTCCCCACTGAACGATCGTACGAAAAAGTCGCCCAGCCGCTGTGGGTCCTCGCGATACTCCTGCGGCACCTGCATGATGATGTCATAGCTGTTTGAATCCCGGTCAAACTGCGCCACCGATGCGCCGCCAACCAGCAGGCCGAG
>CAYZQP010000063.1:10784-15699 GCA_964480545.1 uncultured Mesorhizobium sp.
GGCCGAGCGTCGTGCCAATATCGCTGATCGGCAGATTGAGCGCCGCCGCGCGGGCACGGTCGATCGAGATCGTCACCTGCGGCGCATCGAAGGCCAGCGAGCTTTGAACGATGATAAAGCGGCCCGAAGCCTGCGCCTGCTGTTTGATCTGCTCGGCAACCTCGAACACCTGGCTGGGGTCGCCGGTTGACTGGACCACCATCGAGATCGGCAGGCCACCGCCAGCACCCGGCAGGCTCGGCGGCGCAAACACAAAGGCCTGCACCCCGGCGACCTTGTTGATGCGCGCCTGGATATCTTCCTGCAACTGCTTTTGCGTGCGCGTCCGCTCGGACCAGTCCTTGAACACCCAGATCGAGAAGCCCGTATTGGTGGCTCCGCCAAGACCAACGATGGAGAAGTTCACCTTCAACTCCTCAAGGTCCTTCGTCAGTTCGCGCATCTCGTCGGTGTAGAGCTTGGTGTATTCCGTTGTTGCATAGCGCGGCGCATTGACGATGGCGAACAGCGCGCCGGCATCCTCTTCCGGCGCCAGTTCGCTTGACGTCTTGGTGAACATGTAGCCGGTGACACCAACCAGCGCGAGAACCACCATCAGCGTGATTGGCCGGTACTTCAGAGATCCGCGCACCCAGCGCTCGTAAAGCCTCGAAAACCGGTCAAAGCTGCGATCAACAAACCTCTGGAAGCGGCTGTGATTGCCAGCCTTGAGGAGACGCGCCGACATCATAGGCGTAATCGTCAGCGCGACGACGCCCGAGATGACAACAGCACCGGCAAGCGTCAGCGAGAATTCCCTGAACAGGGCACCGGTCAGGCCGCCGGTAAAGGCCAGGGGCGCAAACACAGCAGCCAGCGTAATCGTCATTGCGACGATCGGGCCGGTAATCTCCTTCATGCTGCGGAAGGCAGCATCGAGCGGCTTCATGCCCTCTTCGATATGACGGTGGATGTTTTCGACAACGACAATCGCATCGTCGACCACCAGACCGATGGCGAGCACCATCGCCAGCAGCGACAAAAGGTTGATCGAATAGCCCATCAGATAGAGGAAGAAGCAAACGCCGATCAGCGACAGCGGGATGGTAACGACCGGCATCAGAACCGAGCGGAACGAGCCCAGGAACAAAAGAATCACGACGACAACAATCGCCACCGCTTCCGAGATGGTGACGAACACCTCCTGGATGGACGCGCTGATTGTCTCGGTCGAATCATAGACCAGCTGGATGTTCATGCCTTGCGGCAGGCCGGCCTGGATTGCCGGCAATTCCTTGATGACATTGCTGGCAGTCGTCAGCGGGTTGGCGGCAGGTGTCGGGAACACGCCGATAAAGGTGCCACGCTGCCCGTCAAAGTCGACGACTGTGTCCGTACCTTCAGCCGCCAGCTCGACGCGCGCGACATCACGCAGCCGCACGATGCCACCAGTATTGTCAGCCTTCAGCGGAATGTCGGAGAACGATTCCGGCGTCTGCAGGGTCGACTGCACCGTGATCGAATAGGCAACATACTCATCCTTGGTCTTGCCCGGTGCCGACAGGAAGTTGGAGCTGCGAATTGCGCCAAGCACCTCGGCAGCGGTCATGCCGCGCGCCGCAAGCTTGACCGGATCGATCCACACCCGCATCGCATAGTCAGCCGCGCCAAGAACCTGGACCTCGGCCACGCCCTGAATGGTTGACATACGCGGCCGGATCACGCGCTCGATATATTCGGTCAGCTGCTCCGGCGTCATGTTCGGGTTCTGCATCGCCAGATACATCAGCGCGAATTGCTGGCCGGTTCCCTTTACGATGATCGGGTCCTCGGCGTCGGACGGCAACTGGCCGCGCACGCCCTGCACCTTGGACATGACCTCGGTCAGCGCGGTATCGGGATTGGAGCCGAGCCGCATCTGCACCGTTACAACGCTGGCAGACGGGCTGCTCTGCGACGTCACGTAATCGATGTTCTCGGTCGTCGCGACGGCCCGCGCAATTGGCGACGTAATGAAGCCCTGGATCAGGTCGGGGCTGGCACCCGGATAGATCGTTGTAATGGTGACAACTGTTTCCTCAACCTCGGGATATTCGCGCACCGAAAGGTTGAACAGCCCCTGGAAGCCCAGCAACAGGATCATCGCGGCCAGCACTGTGGTCAGCACCGGCCTCCTGATGAAGATATCGGAGAAGCTCATTTGTTAGCTCCGTTCCTGATCGGCACAACCGAGTTGTCGATCACCACCGGCGTGTTGTTCGAGAGCTTGTTCTGGCCAGCGGTGACGATCTCGTCTCCCACCGCAAGATTGCGGAGAATCTCCACCTGACCGCGTGACCGGCGCCCCGCCTGCACGAAAACCTGGTTGACGACGAGATCCGGGCCACCGGCAGCGGGAGCAGCAGCGCCCGTCGCCGCAGGCGCAGTGTCCGTCGCTGCAGGTGTGGCGGCAGGTGTGGCATCTGTCGCAACTGGGGTGGCGTCCGTCGCCGCGGGTGTTGCCGCTGGCGTGGCATCTGTCGCTGCAGGTGCAGCGGCTGGCTGAGGCGGCGGCGCCGGCTTCACCACATAGACAAAATCACCATAGAGGCTGGACACCAGCGAGGTGTCAGGAATGGCAATGACATTGGCCTCCCTCGGCAGTTCGACGCGAACCTGGACAAACTGTCCCGGGCTGAGCCTGCCGTTGGGGTTGGACACAACTGCGCGAACCTGCACCAGACGGCTTGTTGCATCAACCTTGGGCTCGATGCCCGCAATCTTGCCGTCGAAACCTTCGGCTGCGCCATCCAGACCCAGGGTCACCTGCTGACCGATGCTGAGATTGCCAAGCTGCTGTTCCGGAATTGAGAAGTCGACGCGCATCGTGTCGAGGTTCTGGAGGGTTGCAACAACGCCGCCCGGCTGGATGTACTGGCCGAGTTCGATGCGCGGAATGCCGATGATCCCGCTGAACGGTGCTTTCAGCTGCTTCTGGTCAAGAACGGCCTGCAGCCTGTTCGAATCCGCCTGGGCCGTTTCAGCTGCTGCACGGGCATTGTCCAGGGCACTTTGTGTGCCGGCACCGCTGCGCTGCAACTGCTGCGCACGCTCAAGCGCGCGACGAGCCAGGGCAAGCTGGGTCTGCGCTGCCTCGAGCGAGGCGCGCTCGACCACGTCATCCAGCTGAACCAGCACGGCTCCCGCCTCAACGCGCTGATTGGCGCTGAAATTGACTTCCTTCACGATCCCGACGGCCTGAACCGTAAGGTCAACGCCATTGGCGGCACCGATCGTGCCAATAGCCTCGATGCCGGGCGTCCAGCTGACCGGCTCAACCTTATAGGTGGAGATCGTCATCGGCTGCGGCTTCATCGTCGCGAAGAACTGCTGGATCATCTGGTCCCGGAACAGGTTGAACCAGACAATTCCGCCGACGATTGCGCCGATGAGAATGAAGAAAATGATGAAGCGCTTGATCACGGAGCTCTCCGACTGCGGGCGATTTGCAAATAGAGCCTGGGCGCGCGGAAAACGCTACGCCAATTCTGGTTTACTGTACCGTCTGGACGGTAAAGTCAATATAGGCTATGAACGGTTTTCGGGAGATTTCGGTGATGAGCCGTCCGTCAACGAGGGAGCGCCTGCTTGAAGCTGCGGCAGCCCTGGCCAACGAACAGGGCGCCGGGCACATCTCGCTTGACGCCGTAGCCGAGCGGGCCGGGGTCTCCAAGGGAGGGCTCCTCTATCACTTTCCGTCCAAGGCAGCGCTCATGCGCGCCTGCGTCGAGTTCTTCGTTCAGGACTTCGAGGCGCAGATCGAGGCCAGAATCGCGAATGGGAAGGTCAGCCTGCTTGCCGCAGTGACCGCACTTGCCATGGAACAGTTCTCGAAAAAGGCCAAGGTCTCGGGCGGTGTGCTTGCGGCAATGGCCGAGGATCCGGACTTTCTGCTCCCGATCCGCGAATTCAACCGGCGCCTTCTCGACCGGCTGCTTGCAGAGACTGACGATCCGCAGCGCACACTGCTGGTTTTCCTGGCGCTGGAAGGGCTGCGCAGCAGCCATCTCTATGACATGAACATGATGACGCCTGAGGAGCTGGATCTGGCCTGCCGTGCAATCAGCACGGCTTAACTTCTAACGGTGTATCGTCTAGGAAGCGGATTCACCGGACTTCCTGATGATCTCCCAGAAAGCAAAATATGCCCTGCGTGCCCTCATCGCGCTGGCACGCCGTCGCAACGACGCCACCCTTGGCATCGCGCAGATTGCCGGGCAGGAACGCATCCCGAAGAAGTTCCTTGAGCAGATCCTGCTTGAGATGAAGCTTGCCGGCATCCTGGAGAGTCGTCGTGGCAAGGCCGGTGGCTACTTGCTGGCCCGGCGCCCTGACCAGGTGACTTTCGGCGAGGTTCTCAGGCTCATTGACGGCCCCGTTGCGCCTCTGGCCTGCCTGAGCAAGGTTGCCTACAAGCCGTGCAAGGACTGCCTCAACGAGGCTGAGTGCGAGGTACGGCACGTCTTTGCGCGTGTTGCGGCCGCAACGCGCGAGGTGCTGGATCACACGACGCTGGCAGATGCACTGATGGACAGCAACTCCCCTGTTCCAGAAATCGCTGATCTTTAGAATCCCATTCCGCCTGCCTCGGAAAATTCGAAACGGACTTGCGTCGTTTAATCACGACCGCCTCGATAGTGTTTAGCTATCGCAATGGAGGCAATTCCGATGTTCAAACGACGCAATATCCTGATTTCGGCGCTGCTGGCCGGCGCAGTACAGTTTGGTGGCCTGGGCTTTGCCTATGCCGACAGCACAATCATCAATGTGAGCTACGACCCGACCCGCGAGCTCTACAAGGATTTCAACGACGCCTTCGCCAGGAAGTGGAAGGCTGACACTGGCGAGACCGTGACCATCCAGACCTCGCATGGCGGTTCCGGCAAGCAGGCGCGCG
>CAYZQP010000064.1:0-5693 GCA_964480545.1 uncultured Mesorhizobium sp.
CTCTCCGGCCTGTTCCTTGGCGTCGGCATCCAACTGGTCGATTTCAAGATGGAATGCGGCCGGCTCTATGAGGGCGACATGATGCGCATTGTCGTTGCCGACGAGATTTCACCCGATAGCTGCCGTCTGTGGGGCATCAACACCCAGGAAAAGATGGACAAGGACCGTTTTCGCCGTGACATGGGTGGCCTGATCGAAGCCTATCAGGAAGTAGCCCGCCGCCTCGGCATCATGAACGAGAACGAGCCCGTACGCCCGACCGGCCCGGTGCTGGTTGCCTCGAACGAAGAGCCCAAGGGCACCAAACACTAGATCGTGCGTCAATCATCGTGGAGCAGGCTGTGCGATACCTGACTGGCAACGAGCATCTGGTCTCACTGCTCGTCGTACTCGCGATGCTTGGCACTTCAGAATTCGCGTATGCGCAATCTGCTACGTTCACGAACAAGACAGGTCGTGTCACGATGACCTACGACAAAGCGGTCTGGGAGGTGCGAGACCTCGAAGACACGTCTTCAGGTACGCTCGTCATGGACTGCGTGTCAGAAACGTGTGGCGGGGAAGAATCCTACTGCCATTTGGACGACCCTACCCCAATCAAGAACATTGCATGGTGGCGAAGGGAGAAGTCGTCTGATTTCCTGCACAAGCTCAGCATTTCGAGTGCAAAGGTTGTCAAGGCCGATCAGGTGGTCGACCTAGCCAAGGTCATCGATTCAGCTGGACGCCATAGCGTCATCACGTCTTCACAGGGTATGACCGACGGGCTGTTGATGTTCAATTCATACCTGTGGATCGAGCACGGTGAAGTATTTCTTGGTTTGATCTGCTCCGGAATTGCAGAAAAGGCAGACGTTGTCCGCCACTCGACGGAAGCAATCGGTGCGCAGACACAGTTCGCAAAAGACCCGCTAAAGTGACTTCATCGCCGCTCAGCGTGAAGGTAAAGGAGTAATCATGATCAAAGCCCGCGTAACCGTAACCCTCAAAAATGGCGTGCTGGACCCGCAGGGCAAGGCGATCGAGCATGCATTGGGCTCGCTCGGCTTCGATGGCGTTGGCTCTGTGCGTCAGGGCAAGGTGTTCGATGTCGAGATCGAAGGTTCGGACAAGGCCAGGGCCGAAGCCGACATCAAGGCGATGTGCGACAAGTTGCTGGCCAACACGGTTATCGAGAACTACGCCATTTCCATCACCTGAGGCACGCTATGGCCGGAGACGCCAGCCCCGAAAAGCCCCGATCTGCTCCACCGATCTGGTTCAGG
Organism: uncultured Mesorhizobium sp.; assembly: GCA_964480545.1. GTDB lineage: Bacteria > Pseudomonadota > Alphaproteobacteria > Rhizobiales > Rhizobiaceae > Mesorhizobium_G. Next base: position 1,266 of record CAYZQP010000064.1, read on the forward strand.
GTACCTGTCTTCGTCCTCAGGATTTTCAGGCTCATCGGAAGCGCCGTGTTTGGCCTTGTTGCCTTCATCTTTGGAGGTCTGGCAGTTCAGGGAGCAGGCTTTGAGGCGATAGCCATTGCCGTCGTGCTGACATTGGCCGCTGTTGCGATGATGATTGCAAACTGGTGGTTGTTCGGGTTTCTCATCAACAATGCGGAAGATAACTGGACCATTCGCAATGCGGAGCGATCGGGGACAGAGGACCTGGACTGACAATGCAGTGGTTCGCGATCACCCTGGCTATGCTCCTCTTTACTGCCATCCCGGCCGCCGCTGATATGGCGATCACCAACCTGACCCGTGTGAACACCGAAATCGTCGAGAAGCAGGGCTGGACCGTCCGCAAGCAGTCGGGACGTATAACGCTGATGTGCACAGGCTGCCGGGAATTCACCGCAACAGACGTGATGCTTGAGCGCTCGTCAGACGGCACAGAAGGACGCATACGGTCTGGTAAAACGACCGCGAAGACGATGATGGATGTCTGCCGGCAAAATGCGAAATCGCGGGGCAGCCAGTGTTTCGAGATCACGCCGATCAGACTGAAAGGCGCCGTCGGGTTCCTGAATGATGTCAGCCTGGGGCCGATGGGCTTCGCTGCCACTTACGTGCTGTGGCAGGACGGCAGACGTCTGACGATCCGCAATGTTGCGCCAAGCCGCCGGGCGGCAAAGCAGAACGGCGCTGTCATGTTGCGGGCCATCGGCGCACAGATCGTGCGCTGAGCCGGCTCCAACCGGGAGTTAATACCCGCGCACGGCTCGCCAGTGTGTCGCTTCAGTGCTTCTTGGCCTGCACCAGAAACGCATCAATCGCGGTCTCGCCAAGCCATTTGGCGGCCTCCAGCCGATGCAGCCCTTCCACCAGCACGTAGCGCTCCTTGTCGGTCCGCACCTGGATCGGCGTCTTCATCCCGTTTTCCAGAATATCCTCGGCCAGCGTGCGCACGGTCTCAGGGTGCAAGGTCGTGCGCCGTGCTGTCGGCACATAAATCTTCTCGATCGGGACTTTTGTGACGCGAAGGACCATAAGCATGACACCGCAAAGTTGCAGACTTTGCGGACGATACCATGCGGCCAGGACAAATCTAGAGTTCTATCTTGTACCGTGCGAAGCCATTTTCGCCCTCGCCATCTGCGGTGATCTTCACCGTTTTCACATCGGCAAGGAAGTCTTTCGCCTTCGGGCCGGTGTCGAAGACCACAGATGTCCCAGGCAGCGCGACGAACGACCAGTTCGCGTCTGCTGAGGGGTTGATCGTGCCCTGATCGACAATGTAGCGCACGATCACATCGCGATTTGTGTCGGGTGCCTCGTAGATGATCTTGTCTTCGGTGATCTCCGGGAAGTTGCCGCCGCCGCCCGCCCGGTAGTTGTTCGTCGCAACGACAAATTTCTGTGCGGGATCAATCGGCTTGCCGTCGAAGCTCAGCTCCTTGATGCGGTTTGAACCGGCATTGGCGACTTCACCTTTTGGCGTGTATTTCGGCGGCTGCGACAGGTCGATCTTGTAGGTCACGCCGTCAATGACATCGAAATTGAAGGCGGGGAAATCCGGATTAAGCAGCGGCTGACCTGCCTTGCCCGGCTCGATATGGTTGAAGATGCCTGCCGACATTTCCAGCCATTCCTGCACCTGTGCACCCGTGATTTCCACCGCCCGCACCGTATTCGGATAGAGATAAAGGTCTGCAACATTCTTGATCGCCACGTCCCCAGCCGGCACGTCCGTGTAGTAGCCCGGGCCCCCGCGCCCGCCAGACTTGAACGGCGCTGCCGCCGAAAGCACGGGCAGGCTCCGCCACTGGGTCTCTTTCAGGAGGTCCTTGATGTACCAGGTCTGCGCCTGACTGACGATCTGCACCGAGGGATCGTCAGCCACCAGCGCGAAGTAGGAATAAAGCGGCGCGGATGTCTTGCCGACCGGGCGGCGCACGTAAGCAAGTGTCGCCTCGTGGTCGGCCTTCACCGCTTCCTCGACCGAAGCCGTGCTGGCGACAGTCGCCACCGTGACATTGGTTTTCTTGCCATCGACTTCCTTCTCCTCGCGCTTCCAGATCGGTCGCGCCTCGGAGGTGGCCGAGACAACTTTCCATGTGTTGCCGTCACGCTCCAGCATGAGGTCGATCAGGCCCATATGTGAGCCCCAGAAACCGCCCATGACGGCAGGCTTTCCCTGCAGCGTGCCCTTCTCATTGTCGACGCCAGCCAGACCGTTAAAGCTCTTGTCGCCTGGGAACACGAGATGCTGGTGTCCGGTGAAGACCGCGTCGATGCCCTCAACTCCGGCGAGGAAGAAGGAGGCGTTCTCCATCGTTTCGCCCTGCTTGATGTCGATGCCGGAATGCGAGAGCGCGATAACGACATCTGCGCCCTCCTCCTTCATCTGCGGCACCCAGGCATTAGCTGACTGCACGATGTCGCGCGCCAAGACGTTACCTGTCAGGTTCTTGGCGTCCCACTGCATGATCTGCGGCGGCACGAAACCGATTACCCCCACGCGCACCGCATGCTCGGCGCCAGCTCCGTCCTTTACCTTTCTGTCTAGGATCACGTAGGGCTTGAGCCAGAGCTTGTCGTCGCGCGCATTCGCGGCAAGCTCAGTACCACGCACCAGATTTGCGCAGACGAACGGGAAATTCGCGCCGGCCAGCACCTTGTCCATAAAGGACAGGCCGTAGTTGAATTCATGATTGCCCAGGGTTGAGGCATCGTAGCCGAGCACGTTCATGCCCTTGATGACAGGATGCACGTCGCCGTCCTTCATGCCGCGCTCGTAGGCGATGTAGTCACCCATGGGGTTGCCCTGCAGGAAGTCGCCATTGTCGACCAGCATCGAGTTGGTCGCCTCCTTGCGGATCGAGTCGATGATGGTCGCCGTGCGGGCAAGACCCATCGTGTCGTTCGGCTTGTCGGCGTAATAGTCGTAGGGCATGACGTTCACATGGATGTCGGTCGTCTCCATGATACGCAAATGCGCCTGGTTGGCCTGCGCCCTGGCAGAAAACGGATGCAGCATGATGAGAGCACCGGCTGCAGCGCTGGTGGTCAGGAATGAACGACGGGTCTGGATGGTCATGGCTTGGCTCCGGATCTGATGACGCCTTGAATGCCGGCTAAGAAAATCTTGCGCCCATCAGGCCTCAAGTCCAGCAGAATCAGATGACCGGTGGATGACGCTCAATGCGTATGGCGCGTGACTGACGCCACCCATTCCTCAACCTGGTTGAGACTGACGCCATCTCGTTGGGCAACGATCAAAGGATGGTCGGCGTCGTGCAGCCAGACGACCGGACGGTCATTGCCTTCACCAAAGGTGACGTTTGCCTGCAAGAGCATCGTCGTTTTGGCGAAAGGCAGAAAGTTGTACAGGTATCCGAAGCAACCCGGTTTTTCGAACACCCCTGATTTGAAGCCGGCAGAATAGATTTCCCAGCTTTTTTCAGAAACAGACATCCAGATCCCGAAGGCAAAAACCTCCTCTGTGTCATGGACTGGAATGTTGAGAATGCACCTTATCGTACGGTCAATCTCTCCATTCTCATATTCGATCTTGCAGAAATCGTCAGTCAGAACAGCCTGTTGCTCTTTGCCGGGCTCATAGACTTCCGGCCATTGGTAACCGATATCCATCGGTAGGCCGACCATCTGCTTGCCGCAGCATCCGCACGTCCATCGATAATCTTCAGCCTTCATGCCCCGATTGTTATTCAGGACAGGAGCACATGCAAGCAGATGCCTGCTTCAGGCCGCCTTGCGACGCCGAGGCTGTGGCCTTTCCTCCGGCGTAGTCTGGGCAGCCGTTTCCGGCGCCTCCCCGCGCTGCGTGATCAGCCGGGCGCTGCGTTGGCCGGTAAGGTATATCCACAGCCAGGAGAGCATAACCGCGATCCGGTAGCGCAGGCCGATCAGGAAGAAAATGTGGGCGATGCCCCACAACCACCAGGCCGGCCAGCCCGTCAGCTTCATCCAGCCGAAATCCACCACAGCAGCCCATTTGCCGATGGTCGCCATGTCGCCGTCGTGCTTGTAGGCAAAAGGCCGCGTAGCGCTCTCGCCGCCGAGCCGTGCCCGGATGGTCTTCGCCACATGCCAGGCCTGCTGCTTGGCGGCGGGTGCGACGCCCGGCACCATCTTGCCGTCTTTCCACGCGACCTTTGCCGTGTCGCCAATGACGAAGATTTCCGGATGTCCCGGTATCGTCAGGTCGGGCTCGACCTCGGCGCGCCCTGCCCGGTCGGCGCTCATGCCAAGCCATTGCGCAGCCGGAGACGCCGCCACGCCAGCAGCCCACAGAATCGTGCGCGCCGGCAGCGGTTTGCCGCCGACGACAACGCCCTCATCGTTGCAATCTGTCACCGGCTGTCCGAGCTGGACGGTGACGCCCAG
>CAYZQP010000064.1:5703-15584 GCA_964480545.1 uncultured Mesorhizobium sp.
GAAGGCGGCCTCGGGCTTCACCTTGTCTTCGGTGACGCCCAGTTTTTCCAGCGCGCCTTTCGCATATGCCGAGAGCTCCGGTTTGAAGGCCGGCAGAATGCGCTCGCCAGCCTCGATCAGGATGACTTTCGTCTGGCGCGTGTCGATGATGCGGAACTCACCACGCAGTGTGTCGCGGGCCAGTTCGGCAATCGTGCCAGCAAGTTCGACGCCCGTCGGCCCGCCGCCGATAATGACGAAGGTCATCAGCGCCTCACGCCGGGTCGCGTCTGTCTCGCGCTCTGCCTCCTCGAAGGCCATCAGCACGCGGGCGCGGATTTTTGTGGCGTCTTCGATCGTCTTGAGACCTGGGGCAAACGGCTCCCACTCGTCACGGCCGAAATATGCATGGCGCGCGCCTGTCGCAATGACCAGCGTATCATAGTCCACGCTGCTGCCATCGGCGAGCAGAACCCGCTTCGCCTGCTTGTCGACACCAACGACCTCGGCCAGCAGAGTCGTCACATCCTTGCGTTTTTTCACTAGATGGCGGACGGGCCAGGCTATTTCGGAGGTCGCCAGTGAGGTCGTGGCAACCTGATAGAGCAGCGGCTGGAAAAGATGGTGGTTGCGGCGGTCGATCAATGTCACCCGGACGCCCTTGAAGTCGATGTTCTTGACCGCTTCAAGCCCGCCAAATCCGGCACCGACGACGACTACATGATGGTCTTCCATGGCATCACCTCTCTGCTGGAAAGGTATGTTTTCCTTAACCCTGCAACAATGGGGTGCCGTGCACGCCGGCTATGCGCCAGAAGCCGGATAGGCCGGGGAACGCATCTATTCCGATGCTGCCGGATTTGATTCCGCAGGCTGCCATGCAGATTGCGCATAGCTGCAAACCAGTTTGCGCATATGGCGAGATTTGCGGTAACTGGCGTCTGATCACCCGATGACCAATGGTGGATGATGCGCTGCCTGAAACCTGGACTGCTTGCCGTCGCCCTCTTGTGCGCTCTGCCTGCCGGCGCGGCGGAGCGTGTGCCAGTGATGATCGGCGGGGACGCAACGCTGGATCCGTGCTCCAACACAAACATCGTTGGCCGCCTCAACCCGAACGGGGACAATTTCCTCGCCCTGCGCGCGGGACCAGGCACGAAATATCCGATGCTGGAAAAATGCAGAGCGGTCAGCGGTTCTGGATATGTGACGGCCGGGGACACTGGCTCGGGATCGTTTACTCAAGATCCGGCTCTGATTGCGGCGTGTCCAGCCCGATGCGCCGCAAAACGGCCTATCGCGGCGCATGCAAGTCAGGCTGGATCCACAGCCGCTTTCTGGGCGATCCCGCAGGCTAATGAAACGATCCTGCCCCGGGCCTGTCGACCCGACTGGACGCGCCTACTTCATTTTCGCAAATGCGTCTTCGAAAGGTTTGACGATTTCCTTGGCCAGGTCGGTATAGAGACCGGTCAGTCTGGTCGTCTCGGCGACGTAACCTTCATAGGCTGACTTCGCAAACCTGCTTTGGATCTCGACTGCCGAATTCAGCGACTCTGCCCCTATGACATCCTGCCAGGCGGCGGCGCTGTCCTGAAAGGTCTTCTTGAAATACTCGCCCGTCTCGACGGCGATTGCCTGGGCACCTTTCGATACGGCGGCAAGGCTCCTGAGGCCATTGTCGAACGCTTCCTTGCCAAATTCGTCTGCAGCTTTTGCCACCTAGCTCACCATCAGTCAGTTTGCACTGCAACGGAAGTATGGTGCATTGCACGCGCCGTCAAGTTTTGCGGGTTTCCTGCGGCCTTTGAAGAAATCATGCCGCAAACCGGTCCGATTTTATAAACGCGGCGGTTACCATAAACGGATTGGTAACGCTGACCTCCTAAATTCAAACCTGCTCGCGACGGGACCTTTGTCGTTGCGTGAGTGTCATGTGTCACAAGGGTGCGTGCCTGTGCGTTTCTATTTTCCCAAGCCGTTTTCTTTCGGCCTTTCGATTGCGTCCTTTCTGATCGCCGTGTTGCTGTTTGGCAGTCCGGCTCATGCGAATTCCAAATATGCTGCCATCGTCATCGATGCCCGCACCGGTAAGGTGCTTCATGCCGAGAACGCAGACTCGCGCCGTTTTCCAGCGTCGCTAACCAAGATGATGACCCTCTATATGGTGTTCGAGGCCATGGAGAGCGGCAAGATTCAGAAGAATACCCGGCTTCCTTTCTCGGCGCAGGCTGCGGCACAGCCACCCACCAAAATCGGCGTGCGGGCCGGCGATTCGATTGCCGTCGAACAGGCCGTACTGGCGCTGATTACGCGCTCGGCCAACGACGCATCAACGGCATTTGCAGAACTCCTGGGAGGATCCGAGCAGCGCTTTGCTGTAATGATGACACAGAAGGCCCGTTCGCTCGGGATGCGCAACACAGTGTTCCGCAACCCGCACGGCCTGCCAAACGAGGCACAGTTCACGACGGCTCGCGATATGGCCACGCTCGGGATCGCCCTGCGCGAACATTTCCCGCAGTACTACGGCTACTTCTCGGTAAAATCCTTCAAGTACGGCCGTCAGCGCATCAACAACCACAACAAGCTGCTTGGACGCATTCGCGGCGTTGACGGCATCAAGACCGGCTACACACGTGCTTCCGGCTTCAATCTCGTCTCCTCGATCTCGGATGGAAATCGCCGCGTCGTCGCTGTGGTCATGGGCGGCTCCTCCGGCGGTTCGCGTGATGCCCGCATGGCCCAGCTCATCAACGCCAACATCGGCAAGGCCCGCAATGGTGGTGGCGCACTCGTCGCCCGCGCCGACGCAAATCCGCTCAGCACGCTCAGTGCAGCACTTCTGCCGAAGAAGAATGCTCCGACGCCTGACTGGCGCCCCAACCGCGAGGAGATTGAACTGGCCTCCGCTGATGAAGGCGAGGCTCTGAGCGGAGAAGGTGATGCTTCGCCTGTCAGCCAGGCACCCACTCCGGCTGCCAGGCCGAAGCAGGAAGTCGCGGTAGCAGCGCTGGCGATGGCACCGGTGCAGACCAGACGTGCAGCAGCCGCCATGATCGACCCGACGAAGACCGCGTCAACCGGCGCAAAGGGTGAGTGGGTCATCCAGATCGCGTCTTCGCCAAACGAGAATGACGCAAAGGCGGCACTGGCAAAGGCAAAAGGCATGCTCGCTGACGCCAGGGGCTACACGGTGCCTTTTACCAAGGACGGCACAGTCTATCACCGCGCCCGCTTCTCCGGGTTTGATACGCGCGCCCTGGCCAACAAAACATGCGGTGACCTGAAGCGCCGAAGGATTGCCTGCTACGTTACCCAGCAGGACTAGTATGTGTATTCGAGTATGTGTTCCGGAGAGTTCTGATGTTCGGGGACGTTGAAACTGCGCGCCCGCGCGAGGCAAGTAACAGGCGCGACCGCGACCCGGGTGTCGAGGCCCTGTACCAGGCGGCTTCCCGTCTGGCCGATGCGCGGCGAGGCGCACCGAAGTTCAAGACACGTGACCTGGTCGGGCTTCTGCTCAGCCATGGTGCCCGCACATGGCGTAACAGCCAGCCGCGCGTACAGATCAAGGTGAAGGTTACCGGACAAAGCGGCCGCGCCGCAGTCCGACTCTCGCTGGGCTAGAGCAAACCGAGATCGGCGAGTTCGCGCTTGAGACTGGCAGGCATTTCGATCTCGCCTGCCCTGCCCCGGGACAAATCCACAGGCGCATCCTCAGCCTTCAGATAGCGCCAGCCCTGAAACGCGCGGCGCGGTTGCCAGGCCGTGCGCACGACCCTGGGCTCCAGTACCAGATGGCAGCGGCCAATCCCCTCGCTGTCAACGAAGGGCCGAACACCGAGGATTCGCTGGCGGCATTGCACACTCGCCTTGATCACCCAGTACAGCGAACCACCATCCGTCAGTTCGGCAATCCGGGTCGGAACCATACGCGTTGTGTGAAACTGCTCGGCAGGCTCTCCCCTGCGCTGCTTTTCCGCAAGACGGTCGGCGATCCATTCCTCAAGATCCTCGACACTGTCGCAGCCGACGCACAGTTTGATCAGATTAAGCATGGCTGGAAAGTAGTACGGCGCAGCCGGTGGTCAACTGACAGAGATGGACGACCGGTGGAAAACTCTCAGCACTCGACCACATTAACCGCCAGCCCGCCCTGGCTGGTCTCCTTGTACTTCTCGTTCATATCGACACCGGTCTGGCGCATGGTCTCGATTGCGGCGTCGAGCGGAACGAAGTGAACACCGTCGCCCTTGATCGCCAGTGAAGCGGCAGTCACAGCCTTCACCGCGCCAAGCGCGTTGCGCTCTATGCAGGGCACCTGAACCAGGCCCCCTACCGGATCGCAGGTCATGCCAAGGTGATGTTCGAGCGCGATTTCGGCAGCATTCTCCACCTGTGCCGGCGTGCCGCCCATCACCGCACAAAGACCTGCAGCAGCCATTGCAGAGGCCGAACCAACCTCACCCTGGCAACCGACCTCGGCGCCCGAAATCGAGGCGTTGGTCTTGATGATGCCGCCAACGGCCGCGGCCGTCAGCAAAAAGTCGCGAATGGACGCCTGATCGGCCTCCGGATGGAAATGCAGCCAGTAGCGCATGACCGCCGGCACCACGCCGGCGGCGCCATTGGTCGGTGCCGTCACAACGCGCCCGCCCGCAGCATTTTCCTCGTTGACTGCCATCGCGTAGATCGACAGCCAGTCATTGGCGAGCAACGGATTTGGGCGGTTGCGCTGCCATTCGTCCTGCAGTTTGTCATGCAATTGGCGGGCGCGGCGGCGCACCTTCAGCCCACCAGGCATGATGCCTTCCTTGGAGAGACCCCGGTCAATGCAACCGCTCATGGCGTTCCAGATGTCATCAAGCCCGACATCCATTGCAGGGGAATCCATGAACACCTGCTCGTTCTGGCGTTTCATATCTGCAATCGACAGGCCGCTTCGTTCGGCCATGGCGAGCATCTCTTTGGCGTTGGCGAAGGGATAGGGAACTCTTTTCGACGGTTTTTCGGGTCCACGCGCCTTCATGCGCTGCAGTTCCTCGTCAGAGACCACGAACCCGCCGCCGATGGAGTAGTAGATACGCCTGAGCAGAATCTGACCGCTCGAGTCGTATGCATAAAACTGCATTCCATTCGCGTGCCCTGGCAGAGGCGTCTTTTTGTCCAGAACGAGATCTTTCGCCGGGTCAAATGCGTAGGACGGATGACCGGGCGGGCTGACATTCTTCTCGCGCTCGATGTCGGCTATGATTGAATCGGATCGGTCCGGGTCGACCGTGGTCGGCGTCAGGCCGGCAAGTCCCAGCACCACGGCGCGATCTGTGCCATGCCCGATGCCGGTGAACGCAAGTGACCCGTGCAGGCTGGCCCCGAGACGGTCAACCCTGGCTCCTTGCGGGCGCGGCCAGTCGCCGTTCAGGATTTCATCCAGAAAACGCTCGCCGGCACTCATTGGCCCCATCGTGTGTGAACTGGACGGGCCAATACCAATCTTGAAAAGATCGAAAACCGAGAGGAACACTGCGCGACCTCAGCCATGAAACCCGGCCAATATAGTCTGGTGTTCACGCAGGCGTCACACAAGCCCCGCCAACGCCTATCGTGCCCGCGACAAAAAAAGCGCGGCACGGCCGCGCTTTCAATATCTCAAATGTTCGATGTCAGCGGGTAACGCTGGCCAGAACCGTCTGTGACTGAACCTGCTTGTGGGATCCGCTGATCAACCATGTGACAGCCATCAGACCCGCGATCAACAACACAACTTTGGTGGTCAACGCCCAACACGTCGTACTGGTTTGATTTTCCATTTAAGCCCTGCAACTCACTTCTGGTCGCCGGTGATTCACCCGGCGATGTTGCACTGCACATAGAGATGCGCGCGACGAATGGCAAGGTCGAATTGAGACCCAACCAAGGCAAGGATATCGGCAGTTGGGAGTATCCCGTGTGCCGACCTAATGAAATCAAGGCATTATCAGATGCAGTTACCTAACAGAGGGTTAATCTCACCGCATGAAATGTGGCGACTTCAGGGCAACAGCCGGTCTGTCCGGTCAGTGATCCGGTACGCAACCAGCCCGATCCACTCGCGCACGGCAAGCGTCGCGGTCTGCAACGAATCGACGGGATTGTCCTGCATCAGGCCAAAGCGCTCCTGCCCCGTCGTCCGGTAATCTGTCGGCCACGGCGTCACCGGGAATCCAGCCTTGGCAAACAGCCCGACAGAGCGCGGCATGTGAAAAGCCGACGTTACCAGCAGCCAGGTCTCGCCCGGCTTCGGCTGGACCATCCTGTGTGTAAAGACGGCGTTCTCATACGTGTCGCGTGATTCGTTCTCGAGGATCAGCCGGTCGCGTCCGATACCCAGCCCTTCGAACATTGGCGGCGCGGTCTCTGCATCGCCGACGCCATCCAGCACGAGGGCTCCGGAGCCGCCGGTGACGACGACTTTTGCTTGCGGAAAGCGGTGCGCGAGGATCGCAGCCTCAACGAAACGATCGCCGCCCGAATTCAACTCGTAGCCACCACGGATCTTGTTGATGCCGCCCTCGAATCCGCCGCCAAGCACGATAATTCCAGCGACATCGGTCGGCGCCGGGTCCGGGCGCGGATGGCGCTCTTCCAGCGGCTGGACCGCGATGGCACCGATATTTGTCCAGGTACAAACTGCCAGCGTCAGAACACCCACCAGAGCTGCTGTGCGGGCCAGCCTGCGCCATCCGAGCCACGAGAAGAACAAGCCGGACAGGACAAGCAGAATTGCGAAGTTCAGTGGCTGGATGAGAAACCAGAAGACTTTCGCGACCAGGAAAAACATCTGCGCCGAATCCGTTTGCGCAGTACTCAACCAGAACGCGGCGCGAAAATCGACCAGCCCATGCGCCGGGCGAGCTTCTCAAGCGCAATGGAACCCAATTGTGAATTGCCGTTCTGGTTCAGGCCAGGCGACCAGACCGCAATCGAGGCAATGCCCGGCACGACACCAAGGATGCCTCCGCCGACGCCGCTCTTGCCAGGGATGCCAACCTTGAAGGCGAAATCTCCTGACCCGTCGTAATGCCCGCAGGTCAGCATGATGGCATTGATGCGGCGCGCACGCTCCGCCGAGATGACGGTCCGTCCGGTGTCAGGGTTCTGGCCGCCATGCGCGAGAAAGCGGCCGACCTTCGCCAATTGCCGACAGCTCATTTCCAGTGCGCAACAGTGGAAGTACACCCCGAGCGTCAGCTCCGGCGCATGGTTGATGTTGCCAAACGAGCGCATGTAGTTGGCCAGCGCGAAATTGCGAAAACCGGTGACGCGCTCGGAATTGGCAACATCGCGATCAATGGAGATGGTGTCATCGTCGGCCAGAAACTGGACGAAGCGCAGCACCTCACCAATTGCCTCCTTTGGCTGATGGCCCTGTAGAAGTACGTCGCACAGAACGATTGCCCCGGCATTGATGAAGGGGTTGCGCGGAATGCCGTGCTCGTGCTCGAGCTGGACAATCGAGTTGAAGGGGTCGCCCGAAGGCTCTCGCCCGACGCGCTTCCACAGCGAGTCGCCGATATGGCCAAGCGCCAGTGTCAGCGTGAACACCTTGGAAATGCTCTGGATCGAGAACGCGATATCCGCGTCACCGGCTGTGAACACCTGCCCGTCATTGGTGACCACGGCGATGCCGAAATGACGCGGATCCACCTTGCCAAGCTCGGGAATATAGGTCGCAACCTTGCCGCGATCCTCAAATCCCGAGAGCTCTTCGGCAAGCTCGCCCAGCACCTCTGGCAATAGCTTTGTCATTTCGTCCTGACCCCGCCCGCCCCCGGCCTGCGCCATCGAGTACGCTGCTCCTCACAGGCGTCGAAACGGGGCCCGCGCATTACCGTCAGCCGGCCAAAGCGGCCTTCACCGCCTCGATTGCTTCCGCAGCCCTCGACGCATCGGGGCCACCGGCCTGCGCCATGTCGGGACGTCCACCACCGCCCTGCCCGCCCAGTGCTGCCGCTGCGACGCGCACGAGATCGACGGCCGAGTACTTCGGCGTCAGATCATCGGTGACGGCGACAACAACTGATGCCTTGCCGTCCGCCTCGCCGACCAGCACAACCACGCCGGAGCCGATTTGCTTCTTGCCCTCGTCAGCGAGCGACTTCAGGTCCTTCGGCGCGACGCCTGACACCGCGCGACCAAGGAAGCCGACGCCATTGATCTGCTCGCCGTGAACTGCGCCTTCAGTAGGGACTGCACTGCCACCCATGGCAAGCTTCTTTTTCGCCTCGGTAAGTTCACGCTCAAGCTTCTTGCGCTCTTCCATCAGTGCCTCGACGCGCGCCAGCGCGTCTGCCGGCTGCACCTTCAGCGCGCCCGCAATCGCCTTCACGCGCCGGTCCTGATCGTCCAGATATTTGCGCGCGGCCTCGCCGGTCAGCGCCTCAAGACGGCGCACGCCGGCCGCAACCGGGCTGTCGGCGACGATGCGCACCAGACCGATATCGCCGGTCGCGCGCACATGGGTGCCGCCGCAGAGCTCGATCGAATAGGGACGGTTGGCCTTCTCGCCGTGGATCGCCGTCCCCATCGAAACAACGCGCACCTCGTCGCCATACTTCTCGCCGAACAGCGCCATCGCGCCCTCGGCACGGGCGTCATCCACCGACATCAGCCGGGTGGTGACCGGGTTGTTCTGCACGACGATTTCATTGGCGATCTGTTCAACGCGGTCAATCTCTGCCGGGCTCATCGCCTTGTTGTGCGAAATGTCAAAGCGCAGGCGATCCGGCGACACCAGCGAGCCCTTTTGCGCGACATGGGTGCCGAGAACTTCGCGCAGCGCCTCGTGCAAGAGGTGGGTCGCCGAGTGGTTGGCGCGGATGTTGGAGCGGCGGTGATGTGTCACCTTCAGCTCCACCGCAGCGCCTACCTTCAGGGCACCCTTCGTCACCTTGCCGGTATGGATGAACAGCCCGTCCGCCTTCTTCTGCGTATCGATGATGGTGATTGAGAAACCTTCGCCGGAGATCGTGCCGGTATCGCCGACCTGACCACCAGACTCGCCGTAGAACGGCGTCTGGTTGACGATGACGGATACGTCGTCGCCATCCTTGGCCGAGTCGACTTCCTTGCCGCCCGACACCAGCGCCAGCACGACGCCCTCGGCCGTTTCGGTGTCATAGCCGAGGAACTCGGTCGCGCCGTGCTTTTCGCGCAGGGCGAACCAGATCGTCTCGGTCCCGGTTTCGCCAGAGCCCGCCCAGTGCTTGCGCGCCTCTGCCTTCTGCCGCTCCATCGCGTCCTGGAAGCCGTCGAGGTTCACAGAAATGTTGCGCTGGCGCAGTGCGTCCTGCGTCAAATCCAGCGGAAAACCATAGGTGTCGTAGAGCTTGAAGGCGGTCTCGCCCTCCAGCATGTCGCCGGATTTCAGGTTTGCGGTCGCCTCATCGAGCAGGATCAGCCCGCGTGACAGCGTCTTGCGGAAGCGGGTTTCCTCCAGCTTCAGCGTCTCGGTGATCAAAGCCTCACCACGGCCCAGCTCCGGGTAGGCCTGGCCCATTTCACGCACCAGCGCTGGCACCAGCCGGTACATCAGCGGCTCGTTTGCGCCCAGAAGCTGCAGATGGCGCATGGCGCGGCGCAGTCGGCGATCAGGAACGAGGACGAGCGCAAATGATCGGCAATCACGCGGTAGGACGCGACGGTCTCCGGCGTTGGACCCTTGCCGAGCGCCGAGGCCGTTGCCTCGATCAAGTGGCGAAACAGGTCCGTCTCGAACACGCTCTCGACACCCTGCAGGATGGAGGCCATGCGCTCCAGACCCATGCCGGTGTCGATGGACGGACGCGGCAGATCAATGCGCTCTTCCTTCGTCACCTGCTCATACTGCATGAACACCAGGTTCCAGAATTCGAGGAAGC
>CAYZQP010000065.1:0-12188 GCA_964480545.1 uncultured Mesorhizobium sp.
CTGCAGCGGCAAAGTCGGCATAGGTGATGCGCCACCCGGCCAGCCAGTTGCGGGAGCCTGCCAGCCAGTTTGTATATTTCAGATGCTGCTTGATGTTCGCGCGGGCAGCGCGGATCGCGGCCGAATCGGGGGACCCGCCGCCCAGCTCTGCCGGCATCTGCGGTTTGAACACACGCTCGCGCACGATGTGACGTGTCACCTCGCTCTCGGTCTTGACCAGATACCAGTCGACCAGTCGGCGGATCTCGGCGCGGTCCATCGGATTTTCCGCAAGCAGACGCTTGTCGCGCTTGAGCGCGCCACGCGTTTCGTCGAGATACTCGGAAATCACCGTCGCGCCGACGATTGGCACGTCACCCTCGGCGAGGAGTACGGGCATGCTTCCTGCCGGGTTAATCGCCAGAAATTCCTTGCGCCTCGCCCATGGCTGTTCCTCGATCAGCGCGATCTCTTCACCGAACTCGCCGAAGACGAGGCGAATGAAGCGACAGGACGCCAGCAGCGGATGGTGAAAAAGCGTTAACATTCGACAGCTAATTGGATTCGTGCGTTCTGGCCAAACTCGTGGGGAATCACATAAGCCTCGCGCGCCCGCCAGGGCCGGAGATTCGCTCGACCTATAGGCAAAGCTCCCCGCAAACACAAGCAATGGCGCCACCGGGGTGCCGGAGGCAAGATGGAAAACCAGTCAATCCTTGTCGCGATTCTGCTCGGTATCCTTGAGGGGCTGACGGAATTTCTTCCGGTTTCCTCCACCGGCCATCTGTTGCTTGCCGGGCATTTCCTCGGCTTCAACTCGACAGGAAACTCGTTCGAGGTTCTGATCCAGCTCGGCGCAATCCTTGCGATCCTGTCGGTCTATGCCGCCAAGATCATAGACCTGGTGCGGCGGCTGCCAAGCGACCCGCGTGCCAGACATTTCCTTGCCGGCATCCTGCTCGCCTTCCTGCCGGCAGCGGTCATCGGCGCGTTGGCGCACGGCTTCATCAAGACCGTGCTGTTCGAGACACCGATGCTGATCTGCATCATGCTTGTGCTCGGCGGCTTCGTGCTTCTGTGGATCGACAGAGCACCCCTGAAGCCGCGCTATCACGATGTGACGGAGTTCCCGCTCTCGCTGTGCTTCAAGATTGGCCTGGTGCAGTGCCTGGCGATGATCCCTGGCACGTCGCGGTCGGGTGCGACCATCGTGGGCTCATTGTTGATGGGTGCCGACAAACGCTCTGCCGCGGAGTTTTCGTTCTGGCTGGCCATGCCGACCATGGCCGGTGCCTTTGCCTACGATCTCTACAAGAACCGCGACATTCTTTCGGCAGCCGACCTGCCGATCATCGCTGCCGGTTTCATCGCGGCCTTCATCGTGGCGGTGTTCGTGGTGCGCTGGCTGCTGGGCTATGTTTCGCGCAAGGGCTATGCGCTGTTCGGCTGGTGGCGGATCATCGTTGGCAGCCTGGGGATGATCGCGCTGACAATCTGGGGGTAGCGCGCGTCGCGATCTTTCAGATGCGCTCCGTCGCTTCAAGTCCTTGATTGTCGCATGTCGTTCTCGCGAAACCGCTTCACACTTTTGCGCGACATGCTCTCACCAAAATCGTCGCGGATCATTGGCTTCATAGCGAACGCGGGGGACAATATGCGTGTTTTCGCATTTGCTTTGAGCCTGATCGGCCTGCTGGTTTTTGGCGGCGGTTTTGTTGCGTCGCTGGTCAGCCCGATCAGCGTCGAGCGTTTTGCCCGCGCCGCGATCAAATCCGAGGTGGAAAAGCGGGTCGACGAGAGCATCGAGCGTCTCGATGATACGCGGATCGGCAAACTCGCCGAGCGTGTCCTCAACCGCAATGAGGAGCAGGCGGCGGCAGTGCGCAAGGCAATTGCCGAGGGCGTGCCCCAACGCATCGCGAAGATCACAGCGGATATGCTCGACGCCGATTGCACATGCCGCCAGAAGATCAATGCTGCGACCGGCGGCCTCTTCGACAGCAGCCTGTCTGCGCTCGAGAGGGTCAACAAGCAGGTCACCGACCTGATCCGCAGCAAGTATCAGGAGGTGGCGGGGCTGCTGGTCAACGAGTTCCGGATTTTCACCGGTTCCAACGCGCTGGTTTTCGCAGCGCTCGGGCTTGTTACGCTGCTGAAGCCGCGTGCCAATTTGCATCTCATCCTGCCGATCATCGTGCTGATCGGGGGCGCGGCGCTGACCGGCTATTTCTATATCTTCCAGCAGAACTGGCTGCACACAATTGTGTTCAGCGACTATGTCGGATGGCTCTATTTCCCCTGGCTGGGGGTCAGCATCGGGTGGCTGGCCGACCTCCTGCTGAACAAAGGCAGGGTGACGGTCGAAATTCTTGGCAACCTGCCAACCGCCATACTGGATAGCGTTGGATCAATCGGCCCGTGCTGAGGTTCACGCCTCGGTGCGGGTGAACTGTCCGGCGGGGCGGTAGCGCCAGAGGTAGCTCGGCAGAATGGCGCTGAGCGATGTCGGAGTGATGCCGATTTCGGCAAGCGTACGGCCCTCGTCCTCTGCCGCCTCTGATACGACGTTGTCGGTCTTCAGCATTTCCACCTGATCGGTGGTCAGCAGCGGATTGGGCAGGAGGCCGAGAATTTTTGCCTGCAGGCTGGCGATCCACCAGGGCATCTGGATCAGCCAACGCTTGCGATCAATAACCTTGAGCATGGTTTCCATGCACTCGCGGAATGTCAGCACCTGCGGCCCACCGAGCTCATATGTCTTGCCACCAACCAGCTTGCCATCAACGGCGCGCGCCACGGCTTCGGCCACGTCGCCGACGAATACGGGCTGGAACTTTGTGAGCCCGCCCCCAATGAGCGGCAGGAACGGCGAGAAGCGCGCCATGTTGGCAAAGCGGTTGAAGAAGCCATCCTCCGGTCCGAAAATGACGGAGGGGCGCAGGATGACCGCATCGGGGACGGTTTCGAGCACAGCGCTTTCACCCAGCGCCTTGGTGCGGGCATAGTCCGAGGCGGAATTCGCGTCAGCGCCGATTGCCGAGATATGGGTCAGGCCGGCACCGGCGTTGCGGGCGGCTTCCGCGACTGCGCGCGCGCCAAAATCATGCAGCGCGTTGAAGCTCTGCTTGCCGCTTTCATGCAGGATGGCAACGAGGTTGACGACATGATCTGCATCCTGCACGGCACGATCTATGGTCCAGCGGACGCGCAGGTTTGCCTGCACCAGCTGGATCTGTCCGACACCGCCCAGCGGCTGCAGGAACGTCGCGAGGTCAGGCCTGCGGCAGGCGACACGGACACGGTATCCTTGCCTGGCCAGCGCCCGCACCACATAGCGGCCGAGAAAGCCCGAGCCTCCAAACACTGTCACCAGCTTCGGGGTCTGCAAGATTTCAGTCATGTATCGCTCCGTCGTCGGCCGTCACCGATGCCCGTTGATAGTCTTTTTCGCGAGAAAGGCAAAGGCTGAGGACCGGCTGCGACAATCGGTTGGCCCATTGACGACGGCGACCGGTGCGAGGCCAGATTGGCGCGAGACAGGAGAGCCCATGCGCGCAGCAGTTCTGAGACAGTATCGTGCCGATCTGGTTATCGAGCAGGTGCCGGACCCGCAATGCGAACCAGACGGCGTCGTGCTCAAGGTCGAGGCCTGCGGCATCTGCCGCAGCGACTGGCATGGATGGGTGGGCGAACACCCGAAGGTGAAGCCGGGCGCAATCCCGGGCCACGAATATTGCGGCGAGGTGGTGGAAGCCGGACCACTGGCGCGGTGGAAGGTCGGTGAGCGGGTCATCGCGCCGTTCATCCTGTCCTGCGGCGAGTGCCTGGAATGCCGCTCGGGTGCATCCAACACCTGCCGCAGCCAGCGCGTGCCAGGCTTTGGCGAGCCGGGAGCCTATGCGGAGTTCATCTCCGTTCCACATGCGCACAATCTGGCGCGGCTGCCCGACAACCTGACGCCGGCGCTGGCGGCCGGCCTCGGTTGCCGGGTCACCACCGCGTGGCAGGCCCTGACAGACCGCGCTGCGTTGCGCGCCGGGGAATGGCTGGCAGTGCACGGCACAGGCGGCGTCGGGCTTTCGCTGCTGCTGCTGGGCAAGGCGCTGGGCGCACGGGTGGTGGTGGTCGACATCGTGCCGGAGCGCCTGCAGCACGCGCTCGACCTCGGTGCGGAGGCGGCGGTCAATGCGCGTGACGGCGATGTCGCGGCGCGCATCATCGAGCTGACCGGGGGCGGCGCTCATGTCAGCGTCGAGGCGCTGGGGATCGAGGCCACGGCAAATGCTTCGCTGGAATGCCTGCGGCCGCTCGGCCGCCATGTTCAGGTCGGCCTGCCGACCGGCCACACCGCGCGCATGGAGATCAACATGAATGCGGTCTACATGAAGCAACTGGCCGTCTACGGCACACGGGGGATGCCATCCTGGCGCTACCCGTCACTGCTCACGCTGATCGAAACCGGCAAGGTTGATGTGCGGCCAATCGTTGCACGAGAGGTGAGCTTGTCGGACGCCTCTGCAGAACTGCGCGCCTTCGACGGGCCGATGCCGCCGGGCGTGGCGGTGATCACCAGTCTCGGCAACTGACCCGACTTTTTCGGAACCCTGCCGGGTGTCTGACGTTCTCTTGTCAGGCGGCGCCGCCGCTGCAACCAACCAAAGGAGAACAATGATGAATTGGGATCGTATTGAAGGAAACTGGGAGCAGTTCAAGGGCAAGGTGCAGCAGCAATGGGGCAAGCTGACCGACGACGACATGGATGTGATTGCCGGCAAGCGCAAGGAACTCGCAGGGCGCATTCAGGAACGCTACGGCAAGGAGAAGGACGCTGCCGAGAAGGATATCGACAGCTGGCTTTCGCGCCACTGACGTCAGCCGCATAGCTGCTATTGGAAGGAGGCCTTGCGCCTCCTTCCTCGTCTAGAACGATCCGCCAGCAGCCTGGGACCGCTCTCGCGCCGGGCGTGCCAGCAAGCGGTCGAAATAGTCGTTCACGACATCTGAATCGACCTTGAACTTTCCGGCACGGGCCCAGCCGCCCATGTCGCCCAGCATCACGTCCACGGCGCTGAACCGGTCGCCGAGCGCAAAGGGCCTGTCGCCCAGCCGGCGCTCGAGCGCCTGCACCTCGCTGGCAAAATCATGGGCCGTGGCCGGTCCGACATCGACCCGCAATTCCTGCGGCAGGATGAAGCGATGGCGCAGCTTGCACCACAGCGGCGCCTCGAACTCGGACTGTGCGAACTGCATCCAGCTGTCCATCTCGGCGCGGCCGCGCGGCCCCGGATCCGGGCCCATGCCGAGATCGGCATGCTGGTCAGCAAGATAGGCGCAGATGGCCGCAGAATCAGTCAGGATGAAGCCGTCATCGTCGAGCACGGGGACCTTGCCGGACGGGTTCAGTGCATAAGCCTGAGGCGACCTGAACTTGACCTCGACAAATTCATAGGGCTGGCCCAGTTCCTCCAGCATCCACAAAACCCTGCTTACACGCGACCCGCGCGATCCGAATGCCCTGTACATGGCTCCTCCCCTGAACCCGTGCTGCAACGCTACGTGGTTGCGTCACTGTCAAACGGTTTCTATAGAGACAGGCAAGAAGAATGCGTGGGAGAGCTGGAATTAAATGGACGATCTTGCCAAGGATATCATCGCCAAGGTCAAGGCGCACGCAGATGCCAGCGTTGGCGAAATTACGCCCGAGACCGAATTGACGGCACTCGGCATCCATTCGCTTGAACTTACCGAGATCATTTTTGATCTGGAAGACGCCTATGGAATCGAGATCGAGATGAACACGGTCGACGCCTGGAGCCAGCTGAAGAATGTGGGCGACATGGTCACGGCGGTTCGCGGCCTGATCGACAAGAAGAACCAGGCCTAGAGCAAACGTGACGCAGCAGAGAATCGCTATTACCGGTATGGGCGGCCTGTGCGGCCTTGGAACAAACGCGCCTGCTATCTGGCAGGCTATGCGCGAAGGCCGCTCGGCAATCGGCGAATTGACCAAGCCATTGCTCTATGAGGCGAAGGCGCGGATCGGCTGCGAGATAAAGGAGCTGCCGGAATGGGATGTCGACAGCCGACGGCTGATCGCTATGGACCGCTTCTCGATTATTGCGGCGATGGCCGCCGGGGAGGCGCTGCGCCAGGCCGGCGTTGGTTCTGACAGTGTCGATTCAACCCGGATCGGCACGGTGATGGGCACCGGTATTTTCGGGGCAGAGACGGTTGAGGAGAATTATCGCCTGCTGCTGATCCAGCAGCGGCCTCGTCCATCGGTATTCTCGGTGCCGCGCATCATGCCAAGTGCGCCGGCCGGGCAGGTCAGCATGATCTACGGGCTCAAGGGGCCGGTGTTTGGCGTGACCTCGGCTTGCGCCTCCTCAAATCATGCCTTCTCGGCAGCGGTCGACCAGATTCGCCTCGGGCGCGCAGATGTCATGGTGGCCGGTGGCACGGACACACCGAGCGTGTATGGCGTGGTACGCGCCTGGGAGGCACTCCGCGCGCTGGCGCGCGAGACCTGCCGTCCATTTTCCGCTGACCGCGATGGCTTGCTTCTGGGCGAAGGTGCGGGCGCACTGGTGCTTGAGAACTGGGACCATGCAGTGGCGCGTGGCGCGACCATCCTGGCGGAATTTGCCGGGAGCGGTATGTCGGCTGATGCCGCAGACATCGTCTCGCCAACGGTCGAAGGTCCGGCATCCGCGATGCAGCGCTGTCTCGCAGATGCAGGCCTGAAGCCTGAGGATATCGACTACATCAATGCGCACGGCACGGGCACCAAGGCCAATGACGAGATCGAAACCAAAGCGATCCGGGAAGCTTTCGGTTCTGCTGCGGATCGCGTTTCTGTATCGTCAACGAAATCCATGCATGCGCATTGCATGGGCGCGTCAGGTGCCATCGAGGCAATCGCCTGCATCAATGCGATCCGCGAAGGCATCGTGCCGCCAACCGCAAACTATCGCGAGCCTGACCCGGCCTGTGATCTCGACGTAACGCCAAATGTCGCGAAAGAACGCCCGGTGCGCGCGGCGATCAGCAATGCCTTTGCCTTCGGCGGCACCAACGCCGTGGTGGCCTTCAAGGCGGCATAAAAAAGGCCAGCACGAGGCCGGCCTTTGATCTGCGCGTAGTAATCACTTCTTCTTCGCTGCGGCCTTTTTGGGGGCTGCAGTTTTCTTCGCGCCAACCGCTGTTGCCGCAACGGCCACGGCAGACTTTGCCGTGCTCTTGACCGTCTTTGCGGCAGATTTTGCTGTGCTGGTGACAGCCTTGGCAGCCGACTTGGCTGTCTTGGCCACTGCCTTCACGGCCTTCGTCGCTGTTGACGCCTTAGGCTTGGCTGCGGGTTTCGCTGCGGGCTTGGCCGCTGCTTTTGCTGCGGGTTTCGCTGCTGCTTTTGCTGCGGGTTTCGCCGCCGCCTTTGCTGCGGGTTTTGCCGCTGCGCTCGCTGCGGGTTTGGCCGCTGCCTTCGCTGCGGGCTTGGCCGCCGCCTTCGCTGCGGGTTTCGCCGCCGCCTTCGCTGCGGGTTTCGCCGCAGGTTTTGCCGCCGCTTTCGCGGCCGGTTTGGCTGCTGCTTTTACTGCCGGCCTGGCTGCTGCCTTCGCCGCCGGCTTACTGGCTGGCGCTTTTGCTGCCGCCTTCTTTGCCTGCACTGCCATCGAACTCTCCTCGTTGTCGATAGATCCCCGCTTCACGCTTACGCAGCACAAATGATTCGCGAGGTTCTGCCTGAGTTTTCAGATCGTCAAGCTGGCGGCGAGGCGCTTCCCCAGAACTAAATCAACATTCGGCAAATCATTGCTCTCGATCCAGTTGTCAGCATCCTCGCGGCCGTACTCTTGCCAGCGCTTTCGCAGACGGCGAACGAGTTCCTCGCGTGGTGTGTCAAGAAAGATCGATACATCAAAAAGGTGTGACAGTTGCCTCCACGGATCGGCATCGAGCAGCAGATATAGCCCCTCGACCAGAATGATCCCGGTTGTTGCCTCGACTATCGCTCCCGCGGCGCGGGACAGCTCCAGATTGCGGTCAAAGATGGGTATAGCAACGTCCGGCTCACAGGCGCGGATGCGCTTCAGTGTTACCTCGAGGCCGCTGACGTCGAAGGTGTGCGGGGCGCCTTTTCGAGACTGCCAGCCGCGCGCTCCGAGCACGGCGTCGTCGTAATGAAACCCGTCCGCCGGCACGACAACCGATGACGGCAGCAGCAAGGCGAGTTGATGGGCCAGCGTCGATTTGCCTGACGCCGGAGGCCCGGCGATCGCAACCATGACCCTCCGGTGGTTTGCGCTATGCTCAAGGATGGCGCGAGCAGCCTTTTCGGCCCTATCCATATGCATCAGACCCGCAGAAAGCCGCTGTCGAATGGAAGGACGTCCAACACGCCGCCCATATGTTCGACGCGCAGTTCACCCTCATGTGGTTGAACCGAGACAGGCGATCCGGAGGCGTTGGCTGGCAGCGCGCCAATCACGTGCCGGAAGGACACCTCACCCCCCAGCGTGAAGCACGTGGCGACGCCTTCGCGGCGCAAGGCGTTGTCGCCGATCGACTGGCGATGACCGACTGCGGTCAGCCCGTCCTCAATGCCGAGAACGCCAAGGTGCCTGCCATTCCAGGGCGCGTAGTCTCGACCGCCATTTGAGAACCACAGCATGGTGATCGGCATTTCCGCCGGGTTCTTCAGCACCAGCAGCGTGTCGCGCTCGCTGTCGCGGGTCAGCGCTGTCCATCCCGGCCCGGGATGATCGGCCTCGGCCAGCATGATGAAGTCCTCGCGGCGATCCTGTGCTCGGTATGTCGAGAGATCGGTCACGCCGCCGTCCTGCGTCGGAAAGCTTGTGAGATCCTGCGAACGCGCAGGGTAGGCAAACAGGTAGCGCCCCAGCGCCGGGTCCGGCTCAAGCGACTCGTCCGGGGTCATGGCGAAACGTTTCGGCGAGAAAGCCAGCCGGCCACCATCGGCCATTGCACCCATGACGTGGTGCGACATCGACAACTCGCCTTCACCGCCGATGAAGAGGTGCTCCTGATACAGAAATGGATGACCGTCGCGTAGCGTCAGGACCTTCTCGATTGTCGCTCCCATGACCTTGCGATCCAGCCGCAGACGGGTCCGCCAGCCGCCGGCCAGAGCGGCGCTCTCGACGACCGACCAGGGCGAATTGCCCGGCCAACCATGGCCTGGCGCTTCCTCGATGTCGTTGCGCGAAAAGGGCGCGCAGAGGAAGTCGCCGGACAGCCGCGCCAGTCCGGGCGAAATGTCGGCAGGCAGGTCCGTCTCATCGATCCACGGCGCGCGATGCAGCGGACGCAACGTCCGGTCGCCTGCCTGAACCGCAAAATCGGCAATATGCCCGACGGTCAGATCAATGGTGACGGATATGCCGCCGGCAGAGATGGTGTGCGTGGACATGGAGGCCCCTGATTTGCCGCGAGTTAGAGTTTCGACGCATGATGCCGAAAAGTCTGCAACTTTTCGGCATCATGCTGTAGGGCAAGCTCACGCGCTCCGGTCAAGAGAGGTCGACCACGACACGACCCCGGATCTTGCCATCCAGAATGTCGTGCGCAGCAGCAATGATGCCATCAAAGCCAATGATGGTGGTGATTGCTGCGAGCTTGTCGGGATCGAGATCGCTGGCGATGCGCCGCCAGGCCTCAAGCCGCAGCGCTTTTGGTGCCATGACCGAGTCGATACCGGTCAGCGTCACACCGCGCAGGATGAAGGGCGCGACCGATGTCGGCAGGTCCATGCCCTGCGCCAGGCCACAGGCGGCAACCACGCCACCATAGCTTGTCATCGCCAGCACATTGGCAAGCGTGTGACTGCCAACCGCATCAATGCCTGCTGCCCAGCGCTCTCTTCCCAGCGGCTTGGCCGGGCCGGACAGTTCCGCGCGGTCGATGATCTCGGCAGCGCCCAGGCCTTTCAGGAAGTCTGCCTCTGCCGGGCGTCCGGTCGAGGCGATGACCTGATAGCCAAGCTTCGACAGGATCGCGATGGCAACAGTGCCCACGCCGCCATTGGCACCGGTGACCACCACCGGTCCGCCCGCCGGCGTGATGCCGAGCCGCTCCAGCGCAAGTACCGAGAGCATCGAGGTATAACCTGCCGTACCGACCGCCATGGCCTGCTGCGGCGTGATGCCGGCGGGTAGCGGCACCAGCCAGTCGCCCTTGACCCGCGCGCGTCCGGCATAGGCGCCGAAATGCGTTTCGCCGACGCCCCAGCCGTTCAGGATGACCTTATCGCCGGGCTTCCAGTCTGCATGGTCGGAGGACAGCACTGTGCCGGCAAAATCGATGCCCGGCACCAGCGGCCAGCGGCGGACAACCGGTGACTTGCCGGTGATCGCCAGGCCGTCCTTGTAGTTCACTGTGGTTGCCTCGACAGCGACGGTGACGTCGCCCTCCATCAACTCAGCCTCAGTCATGTCGACAATATTGACGGACTGCCGCTTCTCCTCGTCGCGCGAGACCAGAATGGCCTTGAATGTGCCGGACATGACTTCCTCCCTGACTGTCCAGGGCCCTTTGTATAGCGAAGAGCGAACCCCGGCTATCAGACCAATGGCGCTACCGGCGAGATTGGTGCCGCTAAAGCATCTGTCCGATCTTTGATTGCAACACCACTGAGCGACCGACGGTTGCCGCGATCCTGTCCCGCCACCGCCTTCCGCGCGACAACGCGTCCTCAAGTGCGTCGCGTAAATCATCGGGCCTGTCGGCCATCAGAACATCAACGAGGAGTTCGGCCTGCATGCGATCCTTCACCGACTTCAGGCTGTCAGGTCCACCCATGCGTCGGTCAGATACAATCAGCTTGTGGATCGCAAAACGCTCCGGGCGCGGGATCTGCACCAGGACGCCGTCGCGGTAGGTAGCCGCCGCCGGAACAGGGTCTGCGATGAGGTAGTTCAGATGATGGAGCGATTGTGCGTGCACGCCCAGCGCTGGTAGTGGGCGCAAGCCCTCGTCTTCGGAAAACGACGGCGTAAGAAATTCCACCAAAGTTTGGCTGCTTGTCTGACGCCAGCGCCAGGTCTTGCCGGGCTCCAGTGATGGTATCTGCTCAAAAGAAAACTCTTTGAGCACATTCTCCAATGGCTCCGAGACGACATCCTCGAGGGCGAGGGAGAGGCGCTCGAAGCTGGCGATGTCGATATCATTCGTTTGTGCGGTCTGATCAACCGTGAGGCGAATGCCGAGTTCACCTTCGTAAAACCTGAACGCCTGGGTGCCGACCAGCGTGCCGCCAAGCCTGAACACCCCGGCAGATGCCAACGCATGCAGGAAGCTACCGGTAGCCGCATCAACACCCAGAAAGCCTTCTGCGCGGAGCAGCCGGATCAGGCGAGAGCGGCTCTTGCGGCGCTCTTCACGCCTTCCGCGCAGATCGCCAATACGCTGCATCCGTTCTCGCAGCACTTCATTGTCTTCTCCGATGTAAGATTTTCGAACATCGGAGCCGACGCGATAGGTGTCGTACCAATAGGTTTTGCCATTGCGCTCTATTCGCGTTGGTGTGCCGCGAATATCCAGAACGGCTTCGTCCCGGAGCGACGAAAGCAGATCATTGTAAGCTGCGTGCGCGAGTTGCGAGTGACGGACAATCATAATGTTCAACAAAACCAGGTTTCGTTGAGCATACGCTGTGCTCAACGAAAAATAAAGTCGTTGAACACGAGCGGGCCTAGTCGGTGGGCGTCGGCTTTTCCGCGCGCCCGAAGAACTCGTGGAACAACACGAGCGCGGCACCAACTGTGATGAAACTGTCGGCGACATTGAAGACGGCGAACGACCAGGTCGGCGTGTGGAACAGGAACATGTCGATGACATGCCCGTAGACCGAGCGGTCGACGATGTTGCCGATGGCCCCGCCTATGATCAGCGCGAAGCCGGTCAGCGCGAGTCTGGATGTCGTGCGCCAGGCCAGCCACAGCACAAACAGGCAGACCAGCACGGCCAGGATCAGCAGCGGCTTGTCGCCCGCCCAGGCCAGCATCGAAAAAGCGACGCCCGGATTGTAGGTACGATACAGCGCGAAGAAGGGCAGAATGTCGTAGGGCTCCTGCCAGGGCAGATGCTTTTCGGTCAGCACCTTGGTCCACTGGTCGAGCGCAACGCAGATCGCGGCGAGCAGGGCAAACGGCCAGAGACGGCGAATGGTCGGCTGAGAAGCGCTCATTCTGGCA
>CAYZQP010000065.1:12198-15564 GCA_964480545.1 uncultured Mesorhizobium sp.
CTCAGCGCATCACGGCGGATTTGGAACAGCATCACGCCGGTTGCCACCGCAAGGTTGAGCGAGTCGGCGCGGCCGGCTTGCGGAATGCGCAGCAGCTTGTCGCAGGTGGCGGCGAGGCTCTCCGGCAATCCCTGCTGCTCGTTGCCCATCAGCAGCACTGTTGATTTGCCGGCGAACTTCACCGTGCGATAGTCGACTGCGCCTTTCAAATGCGTACCCGCAACGATCCCCTTGAAGCTCTTGCGCCAGGCGAGGAACGCCTCTTCCGACGCTTTGGCAATCGGTACCGAAAATAGTGAGCCCATGGTGGCGCGCACCGTCTCCAGCGAAAACGGGTCGGTGGTGTCACCGACGAGGATCACGCCCTTCGCGCCAACCGCATCCACCGTGCGAATGACCGTGCCAAGATTTCCGGGATCGCGCACCCGGTCGAGTGCCACCCAGACGTCTCCATCTGCGGGGCGGATGTCCTTCAGCGCGGTGAATTTCTGCGCAAAGACGGCGACCACCATCTGCGGATTGTCGCGGCGGGTGATGGCCGACAGCACCTTTTCGCTGACCTCCAGCACATCGCCGCCGGCAGCCACAGTGCGCGCCGCAACCTGCTCGATCTGCGGGTTGCCAAGCTTCGACTTGGCGAAGATCAGCGTCTTGATCGTCCAGCCCATGTCGAGCGCGTCGATCACCAGCTTCAGGCCCTCGGCCAAGAAGGCATTCTGCTGGTCGCGGAACTTCTTCAGGGCAAGCGCCTTGATGTCCTTGACGATAGGGTTGGCGAGGCTGGTGACCTCTTTGACCCGGCCCGGCGCGCCGGTGCGATGCTCGGTCATTGGGCCACCCATCTGGAAAACAACGAGGTCGAGAGCGCGCGGCCCGCCGACTTCTCGCGGATGATCAACTCGCCGGATTCTACCGCGCCGCCCATGCCGGCGAACTCGTCACGCATCAGCGTGTGAATGGCAAAGAAGGACGAGCGGATGGAATAGGCCGTAAGCACCACCGCCAGCGGCTTTGGCGTCAGGATGGCGCGGCAGAGCTGTACCATGCGCGGCAGGTTGTCGAACAATTGCCAGACCTCGCCCTTGGGTCCCCGACCATAGGCGGGCGGATCGAGCAGAATGATGTCGTAGCGGCTGTCGCGGCGCTCCTCGCGCTCGACGAATTTCATCGCATCCTCGACGATCCAGCGGATCGGCTTGTCGGTCAGCCGGGCAATCGCCTGATTCTCGCGCGCCCAGCCCACAGCCTTCTTCGAGGCATCAACATGGGTGACTTCGGCGCCGGCCTCAGCCGCGACCAACGAGGCCATGCCGGTATAGCCAAACAGGTTCAGCACTTTCACGGGGCGCTTCGCCGCCAGCACCAGCCCGGCCACGTGATCCCAGTGCGTTGCCTGTTCGGGAAACACGCCGACATGCCGGAACGAGGTGAAGCGGCCGAGATAGTCGATGCGGTCATGGCGCATCTGCCAGGTTTCGCCGAGCGGCGTCTTCGGGAAGCGCCATCGGCCCATGCCCTCTTCATCGGTGTTGCCGGTGAACACGGCATCCGCCTTGCGCCACTCGCTCTCGGGCAGTTTCGGCTGCCAGATCGCCTGCCCCTCGGGGCGCTCGATGCGATAGGGGCCGTATTGCTCGAGCTTGCGGCCATTGCCGGAGTCCAGCAGCGCGTAGTTCCCGGTCGGGCCGACCTCGAGGATGACGGGCAGGCGTTCTGCCGGGAGCTTGCTCATGCGGCGCTCCGGGCCGCGCGGCCAGACGCGATCATCGCCTCGCGCGGAGACAGCGGAGGGGTCCAGCCAAACAGCCGCCTGAAGCGGGAGGCGTCCACCTCGAGATTTCCAAACAGGCTCTGCGCCATGTCACCCTTGCCAAGCAGTTTCAGGCCCGTGCGGGTAACATATTCAGGGAATGGCGCAAGGTTGGGCGCGCGGCCCATGCCCTCACGCAGCCACCTGACGGCCTGCGCCAGGCTGACAGGTTCGGCATCCGCGACATTGAAGACACCACTCTGCGCCGGCCCCTCCAGCGCGTGAATGATTGCGGAGGCGAGGTTCTCGACGGCGATGAAACTGCGGCGATTGTTGACCGAGCCGAAGGGCAGCGGCACCGGCAGCGCCGCGAGCCTGCGCAGCTTCAGCCAGTTGGCCGAGCCGTAGGTGCCATAGACCATTGGCGGGCGCAACACGATGCCGGTTCGCCCGTTGCCGGCGAAGTCAGAGACATGTTCCTCGCCGCCGAGTTTCGAGCGACCATAATCTGATACCGGCTGCGGCTCGATGTCGTCGGTGACCGGCGACGGCCAGGAGTGGCCAACCGCCGCGAAGATCGAGGACAGGTGGATGAAGCGGGTGACGCCGGCTTCCCGCGCCTGCCCGGCCAGCCGCGCCACACTCAAATTGTTGATCCCGTCATAATGAGCACGCTCAAGCAACGGAGCGGGCACCTGCGCCATCAGGTGGACCACCGCGCTGCACCCTTCGAGCGCCGGGCGCCAGTCCGTCGTGCCATCGATGATGCCCATCCTGAAATGGCCCTCGCGCCGTAGAGCACTTCGGCCGGCCAGGTGCAGCCGATAGCCGCGCGCCTCAAGCGCCTGAGTCAGAACGCCTCCGACAAAGCCGGTATAGCCGGTAACCAGAATGGTAGGCTTGTGCTGCAAGTACGGTGGCTCCTTCGGCTGTGGCACCTAGCAGAGCCGGCGCTTTGAGGCGAGCCGGAAGACGAAAAGTCCTGCTTTGCCCATCAGCTGAAATTTCATTCCGCTATTTGCCTGTTTTTCGCAAAGACGCACTCAGCGGCGCCAGTTCGCAGCATTTGCATCCTTTGTGACCGCTCCGGGCCACTGGTAGAAGCCCGCACACACCGCGCAAGTTCGGTCGCGGCGTCCGACGGGATAGTTATGAACGCGCACCTGAGCCACCTCGACCGGCTTGAAGCCGAGTCGATCCACATCTTCCGCGAGGTGGCCGCGACCTTCTCCAAACCGGTGATGCTCTATTCGGTCGGCAAGGATTCCTCCGTGCTGCTGCATCTGGCGATGAAGGCTTTCTTCCCGGCCAAACCGCCCTTCCCCTTCCTGCATGTCGACACGACCTGGAAGTTCAAGGAGATGATCGCGTTTCGCGACCAGATGGCAAAGCACTACGGCTTTGACCTTCTGGTGCATATCAATCAGGACGGCGTGCGCGACGGCATCGGACCGTTCAGCCACGGCTCCAACACGCATACCCACGTGATGAAGACGGTGGGCCTGCGGCAGGCGCTCGACAAGTATGGCTTTGACGCGGCCTTTGGCGGCGCGCGGCGCGACGAGGAGAAGGCCCGCGCCAAGGAACGGATCATCTCCTTCCGCTCCGCCGGCCAT
>CAYZQP010000066.1:0-5122 GCA_964480545.1 uncultured Mesorhizobium sp.
CCGTCGGCAAGGGCGTCGCGCCGGGCGTGTTCGTTGTGGTCGAGGCAACGCATCCGCGCATCATCGAGCGTATGGACGACCTGCATGTGGGGCAGGGGCCATATTACTGCTTCCACCGCCCCTACCATCTGACCTCGCTCGAGGTGCCGCTGACGGCTGCCCGCATCATGCTCTACGGCAAACCCGACATGGTGCCGCTGCCGCGCCCGGTGGCGGAAGTTTGCGCGGTGGCCAAGCGCGATCTCGCCGCTGGCGAGACATTCGATGCGATCGGCGAGACCTGTTATCGCTCCTGGACGATGACCGTCACCGAGGCGCGCGCCGCCAGGGCAATTCCCGTCGGCTTGCTGGAAGGCGGCAAGGTGCTGAAGCCGGTCAGGACGGGAGAGTTGCTGACCTCGGACAACGCGGCCCCGGATCCGGCCACGCGACTGTTTGCACTACGGCAGGCGCAGGACGCCATGCTCTACGGCGCATCAGCTAATACCCTCTGACGATCCGCTTGTTCATCTTGCCAACATGTCGAGCGGCAGATAAATCTTCTGCTTTTAGATGATTTGGATGTCGCTGGCAGGATTTGTACGCAAACTGGGGATTGTTTGTAAGCAGGTTGCCTGGATCCTGGCTGCCTTGCCCATCCTGCTTTTTGCAGCGCACGCGGCTGCTGAACCATTCCAGGTTCTGGATCCTGACAACTCCTATACCGGGGCCAGGCGATACGCCCTGGTCATCGGAAATGGAGCCTACGAAAACGTTTCCCCGCTCGAGAACACGATTGGCGATGCAAGGGCTATCGGTGCCAAGGCGCAGAAGCTCGGCTTTCGCGTTCATCTGGTTGAGGATGCTGACCGCGACCGCATGCATGAGGCGCTCAATGCCTTCCTGAATGGCATAGAGCCAGGGTCAGAAGTTCTTGTCTATTATGCCGGCCACGGCGTGGAGTTGCAGGGATCGAACTACCTGTTCCCGGTCGATGTTCCCAAGCGCAATACCGGACAGGAAAGACTGCTGCGCAGCGATGCGTTGAACCTGTCCGATATTCTGGGCGAGTTGCAGAGCCGGTCGCCGCGTGTCGCCATCGTTATTCTGGATGCCTGCCGGGACAACCCGTTTGCGGGCCCGGGCGTAAGGTCGCTTGGCCGCACACGTGGTCTCGGGGATGTCCAGGCACCAACCGGAACCTTTGTCATCTATGCAGCTGGTGCTGGCGAAACCGCACTTGATACGCTGGGGCCGCAGGACAAAACGGAGAACGGTGTTTTCACGCGCAGCCTGCTGAAGTTCATGGATCAGGGCGGTCTGGAACTGCGCCAGATGACCCTGCAGTTGCGGCAGGAGGTTCGTCTTGCTGCCCTGTCGAGCAACGGACACTCCCAGAACCCCAGTTACTACGATCAGTTCTTCGGTGATTTCTATTTCCGCGCGGCTCCACCAAAGCCGGTCGAGAAGTCCCTGTGTGAGACCCTGGTCAAGGAAAATGCCGGGAAAGCGGAGATCCTGTTCAGCGACTATTCGAACATCGTCTCTTCCTGCGAGAGGGCGGCAGAACAGGCTCCCGACAACCCACAGATACCTGCTCTGTTGAAGATCGCGCGTGAGCAACAGGCATTTCAGAGTGCACTCACAAGCGATTCCGAAAACCTCGCCCGGGCCTATCTTCAGATTTTTCCGCAAGGCCGCTACACCGCCGAGGTTGAGCAGCACCTGGCTGGTCTGAAGGAGAAGGCGCCTGTTTCACCAGAGATTTCGGCCCCCGCCAGGACTGAGGCTGCAAGCGAGGTCCCGGAGCCATCACCCGCCACGCCGCCAGAGCCGTCGCCCGCAAAACCCGTAGAAACCGCGCTCCTTGCGCCTGTACCGGTGCCCCCGCAGTTTGATGTGAAAGAGGTATCCCGCAACATCCAGCAGCGGCTTGCCCAGGCGGGTTGCTACTCTGGCCCCCAGGATGGCGTTTGGGGAAATCGAAGCCGCAAAGCGCTGACAGATTATGTCAGGTTTGCCCGGACGACATTGCCAGGTGCGGAGCCTTCACCTGAATTGCTGCAGGCGATCAAACCTGGTGCTGCCCGTGTATGTCCGCTGGTCTGCGCGGCGCGGTTCGTAGCCAGGGGAGACCAATGCGTCCTGAAGTCATGCGGGAGTGGCCTCGTTTTGAGTTCGGCCGGCCAATGTGTTCGCCCGCGCCCCAGGCCGTCGCCTCCGCGGCGCAAACCGGCTGGCGATAACTGCTTCTTCTTCAATGACGTAAAAACATGTGACTAGGAGGACGCGATGAGAGTGTTGGACAGGTTGAGGACAATCAGTCTGGGACTGGCTGTTGTCTTTACTTCGGCGTTTCCGGCAGCCGCTATCGATGCGAGCAATCTGCGTGGGTATTCCATCAGCGTGGGTGACGGAGAGCTGGGCATCTATGTCGTTTCGCCGAAGGGTGCCGTGTATGTCATTCCACTGGTCATGCACGAGCAGGATCTGCTGGGAGGCTATCAGTGCAAATCGCTGAACAGCGGCTGTGGACGTGGCGCAAACGTCTCATTTGACGGTTCAAACCTCAGATTCTCAACGGGGGACTATTCAACCTCCGTCAAGGTGACCCTGAAGGGAGGGAAGCTATCCTGTGTTTCGCCACCCATGAACGGGGGGAGCGTATCGTGTGTGGTGCGCAAGGGGAATGAAATTGTGAGGTTGCGCAAGCAGTACGGCATCAAGTGCAAGCGCGAGAAGGATTGCCCCCGCGCGTGACGCTGCAACAAGATTTGCCGCCCGGAATGCAAAGAGGCGGGAGCTGTGCTCCCGCCTTTTATCTACCTGCCAGTGAAATCAGTTAAGATCGGTGATGAACCAGGGGCTGCCCTCGTAGCCGAGGCGCGGCTGCTGCTGGTCTGACGGCTGCACGTCGCGGATCGACTGGGTGCTGGTCAGGTCAACCGTGATCGGCGCCTTTTCCTGCTTCGTGGTCGGTGCTGCGGCGTCCAGAGAGCCGGCGAACGAAGCGCCGGTCAGAGCGAATACAGTGGTGAGTGCGATGGCGATCTTTTTCATTGTCTTGTTCCTTTTGCGTACGCGTGTTGGCGAGTTACTTCAGGTTGGTGATGAACCAGGGGCTGCCCTCGTAGCCGAGGCGCGGCTGCTGCTGGTCTGACGACTGCGCGTCGCGGATCGACTGGGTGCTGGTCAGGTCAACCGTGATCGGCGCCTTGTCCTGCTTCGTTGCGGGCTCTGCGGCGTCCAGAGCGCCTGCGAAAGAAGCGCCTGTCAGGGCGAACACGGTGGCGAAAGCGATTGCGATCTTCTTCATTGTCTTGCTCCTGCAAAAACCGTACATGTACGATAAACTGTACATATACGACATTTCGGCGAATGCAAGAGGAAAACTGTACGTGTACGAAAAAAGGCCCGCGCGATGGCGGGCCTTGTCACAAACTCGGTTTGACAGATGTCAGCACATGGCGGGTCGACCATCTGCCAGGGGTCCGACCTCCCGGTCCTTGAGCCCGGCGAGCGTCAGGTCGACAATTGTCCCGACATATTTCATCGGTTCCCCGAACGGGAACTTCCGGAAGGTCAGCATCAGCGATATCGCGCCATGTACAACTGTCCACAGGATCGTCGCGATGGCCTCGGCATCGCCTTTCAAATGGCCCGCCGCAATTCCTTCCTCGACGCATCTGAGCAAGCCCGCATAGGCCGGGTTGGTGCGGCGCAACTCCTCGAACTTTTCATCGCTGTGTTCATGCGCCTTCTCGGTCATGAAAATTGTGCGGTACTCATTCGCGTTGTCCATGCCGAATGCCGCATACTCCATGAGACCATGGCGCAGGGCAACCATCGGGTCGCCGGACTCGTGCCCGTCAACATATTTTGCGAGCTTCTCGAATGTATCCTGTGCGACAGCCTCAAGGATCGCCTGCTTGTCGGAGAAGTAGGAATAGACCGACATCGGAGCGTAGCCGACCTTCTCGGCAAGTTTGCGGATTGTCAGACCGTCATAGCCTTCGTTGCGCACCA
Organism: uncultured Mesorhizobium sp.; assembly: GCA_964480545.1. Lineage (GTDB taxonomy): Bacteria > Pseudomonadota > Alphaproteobacteria > Rhizobiales > Rhizobiaceae > Mesorhizobium_G. The sequence continues at coordinate 4,006 of CAYZQP010000066.1, forward strand.
GTTCATGCGCCGCCGCCAGCAACTCGGCCCTGGTGTCTGCTCGTTGTCTCTCGCGACGTGTTGGTTCAACCATGCTCACAATCAATGCCTCCGGACCCATTGGAACTATACCCCCTGTGCGGCGGGGTACAACAGTGGATGAGCATCTGCTTAAGGAAGATTGTTCAAAAAGAAACGCGCTGCAGAGGCTGCAGCGCGTTCTATTGGAAACAATGCTGAAAGATCTAGTTCTTTTCAGCGTTGCGATATTGTTCGTTGGCGTAGCCGAACTCGGCCATGATTCGGCCCAGCGCAATATAGAAGTGGTAGATGCCGATCGACACCGAACCGGTTTTGACGGCGTCGACCATGCCGCGCGGCACAGAGGCCGCCAGCAGCGCCAGGCTCTTTGCCACAACGCGTATGTTACCCATTGGGTCGGCGGCGCGCTTGCGCTTCTCGACCAGCGTCGAGATTACGCCGTTGCGCAGCGAGCGGGCCCGGATCCAGTCGGCTTCGAGGCGGCGCTCAGGCACGATTTCGCTGACAATGCCTTCCTGGCACCATGCAAGCTTGAAACCCTTGTCCACCATGCGGCTCAGGATGTCGGAGTCACCGCCGCCCATGAAGTTGAACTTCAGGTCGAAATAGGGCGTTGGCATCGTGCGCATGACCTTGTTGGTCACCAGCAGGTTGCCTGACGAATAGAGAACAGGCACCGGGCCGGTTACGCCATGTGTCGGCGTAAAGATCGGGTGACGCGCCCAGCCATTGTTCTTCGGATCGGTGAAGAGCGGCAATTGCGGCCCGCCAACGACATCGACGTTGTACTTTTCGGCAGTGGAGCACATCTGCTCGACCCAGTTCGGGTCTGCGACCTCGTCATCATCAATGATCATGACGTATTTGAAGTTCGGGAAGTAAGCGACCGCAGTTTCCCAGCCGGCATTGTACGCCTGACAGTTGCCGCGGTTGTGAGCGATGATCACCATGCCCTCAAGCTCGCCCTTGTCAAACAGCGGCTTGACCGCTTCCGAACCTTCGCGGCCATCAGCGTCATTATCCATGACGATGACTGCAATGCGCCGGTTGGTGACCTGCTTCTGCAGCGACTCCATGGTTTCCATCACCAGGTCCG
>CAYZQP010000066.1:5132-15502 GCA_964480545.1 uncultured Mesorhizobium sp.
CGTCACCGTTCCGACGTTCAAGCGTTCGGACCTGGTGACGATCACATCAATCGCCTCGTAGTCGAGTTTTGGCGAGCGCGTTACAATTGATACGCTCGGATTTGAAGACATCGAATTCATCGACAACACCCCGTTTGTCCGAGGTCTGGCCTACCATCAGTCCGGATAAGGATTGGTTAAACGGGTTGTTCGCATTCGTCTGTAAATGTGGATTTTTCCGGGTTAGCTACGAACGAAACCAAAAGCTTAAGCTTCGGTTCACTGCCCTTTGATAATGGATGCGTCAGGGAAAAAGGGCGTGGACATGCGACTTCTCTTTGCAACATCCATCGTTCCGGATGGAGCGCTGACTTCCGGCTACGAGATTGCCAATGCTGCAGTCATCGACAGCCTGCGTCGCGCCGGCGCTGACGTCACGATCATGGGCTTCATCTGGCCCGGCCGGAAGCCGTCCGATCCCGACACGATTACACTCGGCGAACTTGAAGTGCGCACCGACGCCGTATCATTGCCCCAGAAGCTCAAATGGCTTGCTGGCGCGGTCATGTCGGGTCTGCCGGTTGCCTCGGCCAAACTGAAGGTGCTGAGCGAGCACGAATTGCGCACCAGGATCAAGGCAGCCGGACCGTTCGACGGCTATGTGCTGAATGCTGCTCCTTTCGCGGGGGCCTTCGAAAGCGTCTTCACAGACCTTCCCTCGGTTCTGGTTGCACATAATGTCGAGCATGTCTCGGCGCAGGAAAATGCGGCCGCCGCCCGCGATACGTTCCAGCGCGCCGTCTATGCACGCGAGGCGCGCGCGCTCAAGGATATGGAGCGCCGTCTCTGCCGCAACTCGCGCTTCGTCTATACACTGGCCGAAGAGGACCGTGTCGCGCTCGGCGTCGCGACGGATGATCGCTCCGCGATGCTGCCGCTGGTCACCAATGCGTCGCCTCAGGCGAGCCTGAACCGGAGCATCGCTTGCGATGCCGCATTGATCGGCACGTGGAGCTGGCAGCCAAACCGCATCGGCCTCGACTGGTTCCTGGAAAAGGTCGTACCCCATTTGCCGCAAGACTTCACCGTGCAGATTGCCGGGCATATGCCAGGCGATGTCACCTCGCCGCATCCCGGCGTAAAGTTTGTTGGCCGCGTTCCGGATGCCCAGGAATTCGTGCTTTCCGCAGCCGCGATACCCCTGGTCAGCCAGGCCGGCACCGGTGTCCAGCTCAAGACCATTGAAGCTTTCGAACTCGGCTTGCCGACCGTCGCAACAACGCGCTCGCTGCGCGGCATTGATTACCGGCCGTCAAACTGCACGGCTGTTGACGATCCGAAGGCATTTGCCGAGGCGTTGATCGAGACCGCACGTAAACGTTCGTCGGCGATTGACGGCTCGGTGTTCAAGAACAGGCAGACGGCAGCGCTCGACGCCGGCATCGCCCGCGGCTTGCGCGCCCTTGCGTCAGGCTCCAGCACCGTGAGGGCAGCATGAACATCCACTCGGCTTTCCCGACCCGGACCATACAATTCAGGACCATGGACGTCCTCGGCATCAAGGTCATCGATGCCGGCTGGGATGAGACGCTGGCGGAACTCGCCCGCCTCATCATCGACGGCAGGTTCCAGCGCGTTGGCTGGTTGAATGCCAACAACGCCAACATCGCCTGCACCAATGACGACCTGCGCAAGGCGCTGCAGCACTTCATGATCCTGCCGGACGGCGTTGGCGTCGACGTTGCCGCGAAGATCCTGCATGGCCGCAAGTTCGAGGCCAATCTCAATGGCACCGATTTTACCCCCGCCTTGCTGAAGTCAGTGCCCAAGCCGTGCAAGATCGCACTGCTGGGCGCGCGTCGCGACTCGATCGAGAAGGCCGCCGTCAAGCTGAAGGAGCTTGCGCCGCGCCATAGCTACCATGTCATCCATGATGGCTTCTTCGGGCCCGAGAAGGAGCCGGAGATTCTCGCCATGCTGGCCGAGCTCAAGCCCGATATCCTGCTGGTCGCCATGGGCGTGCCGCGCCAGGAAGTGTTTGTCGCCAACCGCATCACCGCCGAGCACTGCACCATGCCGATCGCGGTCGGTGCCATGTTCGACCTCGTCAACGGCACTGTGAAGCGCGCGCCTGAATGGATGCGCGTCTGGCGCGTCGAATGGCTGTTCCGCCTGCTCGTCGAGCCAAAACGCCTGTGGCGTCGCTACCTTGTCGGCAACCCCACCTTCCTGTGGCGCGTCTTCGGGCAGAAGCTCGGGAGGCGCTATTGAACAGCCACGTCAAGCCAGTCGCTGCGGGTGCCGGCCAGCCTTTGCAGCCTTCAGTCTGGCCCTCCTCTTCCATCATCACACCAAGCTATTCGGCGGACTTCGATCGCTGTCAGTTGCTGTGCGACACGATGGATCGTTTCGTCACCAATCTCGACCACCATTACATCCTGGTTGACGCCACGGACGTTGCGAAGTTCCGCCCGCTTCAGTCGGCGCGGCGCACGGTGGTTGACGAACGCGACATCCTGCCGAAATGGCTGCATGCGTTCAATGATCCGCTGAGCCTGTTCCGCAAGCGCATCTGGCTCGCCTGGGGTGCCATGCCGATGCGCGGCTGGCACGTGCAGCAGTTCCGCCGTATCGCCATTGCCGGCCACGTTCCTCAGGACGTTCTGGTCTACTGCGATTCCGACGTTGCCTTCCTGAAGCCTTTTGACCTCCATGCCTACCAGCATGGTGACAAGGTGCGCCTGTTCCGTCGCGACGACGCGCTGCTGTCGCGCCCGCGCACCCATCACGACGACTGGATCCGCAACTCGGCGTCGAACCTCGGCATTCCGCAAAAGCAGATCAGCAACCACGACTACGTCACGACGCTGATCGCATGGCGCCGGCAGACCGTGGTCGACATGTGCAATCACATCGAGAAGGTTGAAGGGCGGCACTGGATCAAGGCGCTGGCCAGCACGCGAAAATTCTCCGAATGCACGATCTACGGTCGCTATGTCGACGAGATCACCGGCGGTGCAAATCACTTCCACGGGTCGGAAGAATGGTGCCGTGTCGCCTGGTTTGGCGAGGAAATGTCGGACGAGCGCTTCGACCAGTTCGTCGCCGGCATGACACCGGAGCAGGTCGCGATCTGCGTCCAGTCCTTCATCAAGGTTGACGTCGACCACATCCGCCGCAACATCGACAAGCGCTGACCGGCCCGCCAGCCGGACCCGACTTCACATTCATCTCCGGGGTTGCTGCTGCCTGCTATCGCAGGCGGCAGCCTTGTCGCGCGCCGCTCAGACCCGCTTTGCACCCTTGCCCAGCCGGGCGTAGGTCAAGGTGGCTGATACGATATAGAGCAGGGCGGTCACGGCATTCAGCCACAGCACCATGTCGGCTGTATCCGAAACGCGGGTCAGCAGCAGGTAGAGCAGGCCGCCCTTGAGTGCTGCGAGCAGCGCCAGGATGATCGTCCGGTAGAGTGTCTGCCCACGTGCAAACAGCAGTTCGCCCTGATACTCGACCAGATTGCGCAGGCCCGGTATCGCCAGCGCCAGGATCAGCAGCGGTGCCGCGGTCGCGACATTGGCACCGAGCAGCGTTGGCCAATAGTGCAGGATGCCGGCCAGAACCAGAATGCCGAGGCCTGAGATCAGGAAGATCGCGCTCTCCAGCGAGATGCGGATTTTCCAGGCGTTGAGCAGGTGCGGTTTGCGCATCAACTGCTGCACCAGCATCATATTGAAGGTGCGGATCGGGATCGCCGTCAGGTCAACGAGGCGCATGATAATGGCATAGACGCCGGCCAGGTTTGGTCCGCCGATGGCCAGCACCAGCAGCTTGTCGAATTCCTGCTGAAGATAGAACAGCAGCTCGGCGCCGGCGACGTAGAGTGAGTCCGGCAGCCGCCGCCAGTAAAGCTTCGGCTTAAGCCGCAGCCGCTGGCCGGGATAGAAGAACAGCGCGGCGACCGCCAGCGAAGCGGCATTGGCAGCGAGATAGTACCACGCCCATTGCGCCAGTGTGTGGTCGCCCAGCACGTAAAACAGCCCGGCCGCAGCAGCACGCGCGGCAATGCCGAAAATCGTCATAATCGAGCCGCGCCCGAATCGCCCCATGCCGTTATTGACGATGATGATCGCCTCGACCGGCCGCCAGAACAGCGTCTCCGCCGCAATGATGATGGCAAACACCGCCAGCGGCAGTGTCGAGCCGAAAAACAGCGCATACATCAGCCAGCTGGCCAGCGCGACCAGCGGCAGCGAGGCAGCGGACAACATCAGGAAGCCGCCGAAATAGGTTCCGATCAGGTTTTGCCGCACAGTCGCGGTGCGGTAAAGCGCCGAGATGAAACCAAAGCCGAGAAGGCGTGAGATCATGACGCCGGCCACCGAAGCGGTGGCAAATATGCCGAAATCGCCAAGCGAAAGCGCGTTTGCCAGCGCCACGAAGTAGATCAGCGAAAAGATCAGGCGCCCGGCCGAGCCGCTGACTGCAGCCATATAGTCGCGCAGCAGCTTGCCCCGGCCCTGCACAAAGGCCTGGAGCCTGCCGGGAGCGCCGCTTTCGACGGTGTTTTCTACCTGGGCCATATCGAGCCGGACCATAAGCGCGATTGTTTAATGTGCGGTTCCAGGTCGCCATGACACGGCGCAAATATTTAACAGAAGGTAGCCCCGGTCTTAACGATTTGTTTCCCATGCCTCTTTAGCGTGCCTTAACAATTGGCCCATTGTGCACTGCGATGGGCCTGGCATTACAGGTATCGCGTCATGTTTGGACCTCGTGATAAGGGAGAGGAAGGTGGGGATCGCTCCCTGCTGTCGCTCGACCGCGCGCTACAGGAGGAGCGCGCGCGGGCGCAGGCTGCTGCCGCCTCCGACCCCGTCTCACGCCACCGCGCCGCGCGCTCCCGCCGCGAGGCTCGCCCCGGTGCATTGATATCGGCATTGGGTGCGCAGACGTCGCAGCAGGAAGACCCAGCCACCCGGCACAGGCAAGCGCGGGAAAAGCGCGCTGAGGAAAACGGTTCCTGGGTCGATCAGGTCGCAACCCGCATCCGCAACACGATCGGCAGTGAGGACGAGAAGGCTGCTCCTGAAACCGGGAAACGGCTGGAAGCCGCGCACGCCGAGCAGCCGGCGCGCAAGCCGGTCGCCCATGATCCCCTCGCTTATGCAGTGGCCCAGCAGCGCGATATCGAAGCATTCGAAGCGCGGATTGCCGCTGATCGCTGGGTTGCCGAGCGCGAGCAGGAGGACGAGTGGCGCCCGTTCATCGATCCGATGATCGTGCTCGGACGCGTGCTCAGGTCAAAGTATCTCATTGCAGGCACGACGCTGGCCGGGCTCCTGCTTGGCGTATTCATCGCGCTCAACACGCCAAAGAAATACGAGGCCCTGTCGGAAGTCCAGATCGATCCGCGCGACATCCGGATCGGCCGTGAGATCACCTCGACCGCCAGTCTGCCGTCTGACGCGACCCTCGGCATCATTGAGAACAACGCGCGCGTCCTGACCTCCAGCCCGGTGCTTCTGGCCGTGGTGGAGAAAGCCAAACTTGCCAATGAGCCGGAGTTTAATGGCAAGGGCGAAGGCGGCATCAACATCAATCCGATGGGCTTGTTGCGCTCGCTTCTGTCGCGCAGCGATGGCGTGCCGGCCGAGGGTGCCGCCAACGCACTGGCTGTCGCCAACCTTTATGAAGCGATTTCTGTCGAACGAACTGGCAAGACATTCATTCTGAATGTCAGGGTGAAGACTCAGAAGCCCAAATTGTCGGCGGATCTTGCCAACATGTTGGTCAAGGAGTTCGAGGAGCGTGCCCGCGTGCTGCAGTCCGGCACCGCCAACAACGCCTCAAGCCAGCTGAATGCGCGCCTCGACGAATTGCGCAAAGCGGTCGAGCAGGCCGAGGACAGGGTCGCAGCCTTCAAGTCCGAGAACGACATTGTCGACCCTGCGGGGCGTTCCATCGCCGACGATGAGCTGATCCGTCTCAACGAGCAACTGGCCGTTGCCCGCGCCCGCACGCTGGAGCTTGACGCCCGCGCAGCATCTGCCCGCAACATCGACGTGACATCGGTGGTCAGCGGTGCACTGCCGGAGATCGCCAATTCGTCGGTGTTGACCGAACTGCGCTCACAATACGCCTCGACCAGGCAGGCGCTGGACAATGCCGCGGTGCGGCTTGGCCCCAAACATCCTCAATATCAGGCGCTGCAGGCGCAGCTTGGCGGCGCGCGTGACCAGATCGGCGCAGAGCTGCGCCGCATCGTCACCTCGATGCAGGTGGAACTGAAGCGCGCCGTCGAACTGGAGCAGGATCTCGCGGCAAGGCTGGCACAGCTGAAAGTTCGCCGCGGCAGCACTAGCCAGGACATGGTGAAGCTGCGCGAGCTCGAGCGTGAGGTGAATGCTCGACGTTCAGTCTACGAAAACTTCATGCTCAGCCAGCGCGAGGCGCAGGAGCAGAAGGAACTCAACACCGCAAACATCACTGTCATCTCGGAGGCGATCGCGCCGATAAAGCCGGTCGGTCCTTCGCGTGCCGTGATCGCTGGCGTCGGGCCGGTTCTCGGCCTGGTTCTGGGCGTCGGCATCGCCTGCCTGTGGGGCGTCGTCGACAGCCTGCGCGCAAACTCCCGGCGTCGCCGCCGGCCGTCGCCTGCGAGCGCAATGGCGTTCGTCCCGGAGGGGCCGTCACCTGCTGCGCCCAGAGCGACTGCTTCCCGAATGGGTATAGCGCCGGCGCCAGCGCCCGTGTCGCCACCGGTCACAGCCCGGGAGGCCAGGGCAGACGCGGCTCCGGTCGCGCCGAAGCTCGCCGCCGTGCCCGATTCAAAGCCGGCCGCGCCGGCACCAGAACTCCGTAACGCCGAAGAGGCCGAGATGTACCCGCATTATCACCATCATCCAGCCTGGGCAGATCCGGCCTATGGTGGCGCGCCCCAGCCTCAACAGCAGCCATATGGCTATGCGCCGCAGGCCAACGGCTTTGCGCCACAACCCGCGCCGCAGCAGGCAGGCTATCCATATCCCCAGCCGCCCCAACCGTGGCAGGCTCAGCCCCCGCATCCCCAGCAGAGCTGGCCGCCGCAACCGGCGCCTGCGCCCCATGCGCCGCAAGGCTATCCGCAGCCGCACCAACCTGCCTACGGCGCACCGGCCCCGCAGTCTGCGCCGGCAAACTATTGGCAGCCCCAGCCCCAGCCTCAGCCGCATCAGCATCAGCAGGCGCAGCCCTGGCCGCCGCAGTCCGCTCCCGTGCAGCAGGTACCGCAGGCCTGGCAGCCTCAGCCTGCGCCCGCACCGGCCCCGGCGCAACAGACCCAGAGCTGGCCGCCGCAGGGCTATCCCCGGGAGCCAGCGCCGCAGCCGGCCTATCCCCAGGCGGTTCCGCAGCCAACACAGTTGCAGCACGCCTATGAGCAGGGCGAGGCGTCCGGCGCGATGCGCACATCCATCGACGACATCCGCGCAACTGTCCGCGAGTGCCGTGATGCGATGCGCCAGCTGGCCGAAAAGCACAACCGGCGCTTCTTCTGAGCACAATATCTGGTGAGTTCGACCGCGGTTTCGCTTTTGCGCCGTTGCACGGCGCTGGCGCGATTGCGCCCGCATGATGCATTCGCTATCGGCAGGTTTCCAATCTGGCGAGGGCGAACATGGCGCAGCGGATCGATGGCAAGGCAGTCGCGGAAGATGTGATTGCGGCAGTCAAGGCGGGGACGCAACGGCTCGCCGGTCTGTCCAGCCGCAAGCCGGGTCTTGCCGTCGTCATCGTCGGAGAGGATCCGGCCAGCCAGGTCTATGTCGCCAACAAATCGCGAATGGCCAAAGAGTGCGGCTTTCATTCCATCCAGCACAATCTGGATGCCTCCACACCACAGGCCGAACTTCTGTCGCTGATCGCCGGACTGAACGCGGATGACGCAGTCAACGGCATCCTGGTGCAATTGCCGCTGCCTGCCCACATCGATTCAGACGCAGTCATCCAGGCCATCGACCCGGCCAAGGATGTCGACGGTTTTTCCTATGTGAATGTCGGCAAGATCGGCACAGGCGCATTTGCCACCGCCTTCGTCCCCTGCACGCCGGCCGGTTGCATGATCCTGATCGAGCGGGCGCGCGGCAAGGATTTGTCGGGCCTCAATGCCGTGGTTGTCGGCCGCTCCAACATTGTCGGCAAGCCGATGGCGAACCTTCTCCTCGGCGCAAACTGCACCGTAACCATCGCGCACAGCAGGACGAAGAACCTGCCCGAAATCTGCCGTACCGCTGACATACTGGTAGCCGCTGTAGGCCGGGCAGAGATGGTGCAGGGCGATTGGGTCAAGCCCGGCGCCACGGTCATTGACGTCGGCATCAACCGCATCCCCGCACCCGAAAGGGGTGAGGGCAAGACGCGGCTGGTCGGCGATGTCGCCTATGCCGGGGCGGAAGCCGTCGCCGGCGCAATCACGCCGGTCCCGGGCGGTGTCGGACCGATGACAATCGCCATGCTGATGGCGAACACCCTTGTTTCGGCCTGTCTTGCAGCCGGCCAGGAGCGCCCGCAATTTTAGCTGTCGAGTTGCAAGTGTAGCGAATGCCAGAATTGATCGAGCCATCGCCAGGACTGACCGACGCGCCACAGCGCCAGATGGCGTTCCTGATGGTCGACAGGTTCTCGATGTTCTCGCTGGCGGCGGCGATCGATATTTTCCGTTCGGCCAACCGGCAATACGGCATGCCCTACTACAGCTGGTTCACCATCTCGCACGACGGCGAGACGGTGACAGCTTCGAACGGCCTTCCGGTCCAGGTGAATTACAACGCTGCCGACGCGCCGGCTGCCGACATTATTTTCGTTTGCGCCGGTCTCTCCACCGAGTTCCCCGGCAAGAGCAAGGTGCTCAACCTTCTGCGAAAAATCGGCCGCGACGGCGGCGCGCTGGGTGCGCTCTCGGTTGGCTCGCATGTACTGGGCGACGCCGGACTGCTCGACGGCTACCGCTGCACCATCCACTGGGAAAACCGCGCAGGCTTCCAGGAGCAGTTTCCCAAGGTCGAGTGCACCGGCAACGTCTACGAGATCGACCGCAAGCGCTACACCTGCGCCGGTGGCACCACGTCTATCGACCTGATGCTGGCCATCGTGCGCGAGGATCTCGGCCAGGACATCGCAAATCTTGTCGCCAACCAGTTCCACTACGAGCGCGTGCGCTCCTCGGTCGACCGTCAGCGCATTGGCCCCGAGCGCGACCTCATCGGCAAATCGGACAAGCTGCGCAAGATCGTCGAGCGCATGGCCGACAATCTGGACGAGCCGCTGTCTGCCGCGCAACTCGCCCGGCACGCAGGCCTCTCAGTGCGTCAGGTGGAGCGCCTGTTCCTGCGCCATCTCAACATGACGCCGGGACGCTACTACTCGGGCCTGCGGCTGGAACGGGCGCGCGAGTTGCTACGCCAGACCAACCTGCCGATCCTTGATATTGCGGTCGCGACCGGCTTTGCCTCGCACTCGTATTTTGCGCAGAGCTACCGACAGCATTTTGGCCGTCCGCCCAGCGAGGAACGGCGAACGACTTATTGACGGTTTCCGGCTAGCCGGAGCTGCCTCACAGCACCTCGAACAACCCTGCAGCGCCCATGCCGCCGCCGACGCACATGGTGACGACGACGTGCTTCACGCCCCGGCGCTTGCCCTCGATCAGCGCGTGGCCAACCATGCGCGCGCCGGACATGCCATAGGGGTGTCCGACCGCGATGGCGCCTCCATCGACATTGTAGAGATCGGGATCGATGCCGAGACGGTCGCGGCAATAAAGTGCCTGGACGGCGAAGGCCTCGTTCAGTTCCCACAGGCCGATGTCGCCGATCTTCAGCCCGTGCTTGGCCAGTAGATGCGGGATCGCGAACACCGGGCCTATTCCCATCTCGTCCGGCTCGCATCCCATAATGGCCATGCCGCGATAGAAGCCCAGCGGTTCGAGGCCCAGTCTGGTCGCGGTTCCCAACTCCATCAGCAGGGACGCCGAAGCGCCGTCCGAAAGCTGGGAGGCATTGCCCGCCGTAATCGAGCCTTCCGGCCCCGTGACCGGTTCGAGGGCACTCAGGCCTTCGACCGTCGTGCCGGGCCGAACGCCCTCGTCGGCGGCCAATGTCACCTCGGCGAATTCGGTCGCGCCGGTTGCCTTGTCGACGATCGCCTTGGTGGCCGTAACCGGCACGATTTCGGCGTCGAAGCGGCCCGCAGCCTGCGCGGCCGCCGTGCGGCGGTGGCTTTCGGCCGAGTAGACATCCTGTGCTTCGCGGCTGACGCCGTAGCGATCGGCAACGATCTGCGCGGTTTCGAGCATCGTCAGATACATGGTCGGAATGCGTTCCGCGATCCGCGGATCCTGATACCGGAATATGTTC
>CAYZQP010000067.1:0-824 GCA_964480545.1 uncultured Mesorhizobium sp.
CCGACATCACGGTCTGCGCAGCACGGGCGGACTGAAGATGTGGAACGTCTGCGAACAAGTTGTCGGCGTCGTCCGCCGCTGCAGCTGCGCCGTACACCACGGTTCCGATGACGAAGGACTCGACGGTCTCGATCATGGGCATCAATGCGCGCTCCTGGCAGGGCTGGCAAATCCCGATCAAGACGGACGGATCGCACGGTGCAGCGCGCATCGACGAGATCGACGGGTCGTTCCTGATCAAGCGTTTCGAAGAAGGCCAGGTGGCTGTGATCGCCGGCTTCCAGGGCATCGCGCCGGATAACCGCATCGCGACGCTCGGCCGTGGCGGCTCGGACACGTCGGCGGTTGCGGTGGCGGCTGCGGTGAAGGCGGATCGCTGCGACATCTATACCGACGTGGACGGCGTCTACACGACCGATCCGCGCATGGTGCCGAAGGCCAAGCGGCTCGAGCGCGTGTCGTTCGAGGAAATGCTGGAGATGGCCTCGCTCGGCTCCAAGGTGTTGCAGGTGCGCTCGGTCGAGCTCGCCATGGTTCATAAGGTGCGCACCTTCGTGCGCTCGTCTTTCGAGGATCCCGATGCGCCGGGCATGGGTGATCTGATCAATCCGCCCGGAACGCTTATTTGCGACGAGGATGAAATCGTGGAACAGGAAGTTGTCACCGGCATTGCCTACGCCAAGGATGAAGCGCAGATTTCGCTGCGCCGCGTGGCCGACCGCCCCGGCGTTGCCGGCGGCATTTTCGGGCCGTTGGCCGAGGCCGGCATCAAGGTCGACTTGCCGTCTTCCGAGATGTTCTGCACGATCATGTCGACATTGATG
>CAYZQP010000067.1:834-2341 GCA_964480545.1 uncultured Mesorhizobium sp.
CCGAGGCCGGCATCAATGTCGACATGATCGTGCAGAACATCTCGGAAGACGGCAAGTCGACCGACATGACCTTTACCGTGCCGCAGGGCGATGTGGCGAAGTCGCTGCGTGTGCTGGAGAAGGTGCGCGAGACGGTTGGTTTCGACAACATCCAGCATGATGAGGGCATGTCGAAAGTGTCGGTGATCGGCATCGGCATGCGCAGCCACGCGGGCGTTGCCGCGACTGCCTTCAAGGCGCTGGCCGAGAAGGGTGTCAACATCCGCGCCATCACCACCTCGGAGATCAAGATTTCGATCCTGATCGATGGCGACTTTACCGAGCTTGCGGTGCGCACGCTGCACTCGGTCTATGGTCTGGACAAGAGCTGAGGCATGGCCGCGCATGGCATGCCGGTGTCGTGCGTCGGCCAGCGTGACGCCAGCCAAATTGAGACATCCTGACCCCTAGTCAGGGATTCGCTGCAGGCGATATAGTTTACGTGTTCAAGAGTAGCGGGTCCCGCAATGGTCCCGCGCAAACGCATTTGCTCTGGTGCCATTCGGAAGGGACTATCTGATGGCCGACAAGGTGGCGGGTCCGCGCCGACTTTTAAAGAAGCTCCGCGAATTGATGACGGAGCAGCTCGAGCCGCAGCCGCGCCTTGACCGCATCGTGCGCGATATTGCGGCCGAGATGGTCACCGAAGTGTGCTCGCTCTATGTGCTGCGCGCTGACGGTGTCCTCGAGCTCTATGCCACCGAAGGTCTGAACCAGGAATCTGTACACGCCGCGTCGCTGCGGCTGGGGCAAGGTCTGGTCGGCACAATTGCCGCGAGCGCCCGCGCGCTGAACCTTTCCGACGCGCAAAGCCATCCGGCCTTCGCATACCTGCCGGAGGTTGGCGAAGAATCCTACCGCTCGTTCCTCGGTGTGCCGGTGCTGCGCGCCGGGCGCACGCTGGGCGTTCTCGTCGTGCAGAACCGCACCATGCGCAACTATCGCGACGATGAGGTCGAGGCGCTGGAAACCACCGCAATGGTGATCGCCGAGATGATCGCCTCCGGTGGCCTGACGCGGCTCACGCGGCCCGGACTCGAGCTCGATCTGTCCAAACCGGTGACGCTCTCCGGCACATGCTTCAACGATGGCATCGGGCTTGGTCATGTCGTGCTGCACGACCCGCGCATCGTCGTCACCAATCTGTTTGCCGAGGATGCCGAGACCGAAACCACCCGGCTCAGTGAAGCCATCGGGTCGCTCAGGCTTTCCATCGACGACATGCTGGAGCGGCGCGAGGTTGCGTTCGAGGGCGAGCATCGTGCGGTGCTGGAAGCCTATCGCATGTTTGCCAATGATGCGGGCTGGGTGCGGCGTCTGACCGAGGCGATTCGCAATGGCCTCACCGCCGAGGCAGCCGTGGAGAAGGTGCAAAGCGACATGCGCGCGCGCATGATCCATATGACCGACCCCTACCTGCGCGAGCGGATGAGCGATTTCGATGATCTCGCCAACCGGCTGCTGCGGC
>CAYZQP010000067.1:2351-15273 GCA_964480545.1 uncultured Mesorhizobium sp.
GGCCGCGCCCATCGTGCGCGGCCGAGCTGCTGGACTATCCGCGCGACAAGCTGCGCGGCCTGGTGCTGGAAGATGGTGCCGCGACCAGCCACGTGGTGATCGTGGCGCGCGCCATGGGCATCGCGGCTGTCGGCCAGGTGAAGGGCGCGGTGTCGATGGCAGAGAACGGCGACGCCATAATCGTCGATGGCGATGACGGCTTCGTGCATCTGCGGCCACAACCGGATGTCGAGCGCACCTATGCCGGCAAGGTGCGTTTCCGGGCGCGGCGTCAGCAGCTGTTTCGGGAGTTGCGCGACCAGCCATCTGTTACCAAAGACGGCGTGGCAGTTGACCTGCTGATGAATGCCGGACTGATGGTTGATCTGCCGCAACTGGAGGAGTCCGGTGCGGCCGGCATCGGGTTGTTCCGCACCGAGCTGCAGTTCATGGTTGCCGCGACTTTCCCGCGCGCCGAGGCGCAGGAGCGCTTCTACCGCGACGTGCTGGACGCCGCGCAGGGCAAGCCGGTGACGTTCCGCTCGCTCGACATTGGCGGGGACAAGGTGCTGCCCTACTTCAAGGGCACGCAGGCCGAGGAAAACCCGGCGCTGGGCTGGCGCGCCATCCGGCTGACGCTGGACCGGCCGGGCCTGCTCAAGCAGCAGGTGCGTGCTCTGCTGAAGGCCGCGGGCGGGCGCGAGTTGAAGCTGATGCTGCCGATGGTGACGGAGCTTGGCGAGATCGCGCAGGCGCGCGAGATCATCGAGCGCGAGGTCGGACATCTGTCGCGCTTCGGTCACCTGTTGCCGACGACGCTCAAGCTGGGCGCGATGATCGAGGTGCCATCGCTGCTCTGGCAGCTGGACGAACTGATGGCGGCGGTGGATTTCATCTCGGTCGGGTCCAATGACCTGTTCCAGTTCATCATGGCCACAGATCGCGGCAACTCGACGCTGGCCGGGCGGTTCGACACGCTGTCGGCGCCGTTCCTGCGGGTGCTGAAGCAGATCGCCGATGCCGGCGCGCGCAACAATTGCCCGGTGACACTCTGCGGCGAACTGGCCGGGCGGCCGATCACCGCGATGGCGCTGATGGGGCTCGGCTATCGCTCGATCTCCATGGCGCCGGCGGCCATCGGGCCGGTCAAGGCGATGATGCGCGCGCTGCCGCTGGCGGAACTGGAGCGCTTCTTCGAGGACAATCTCGACGGCCCCAGCGCCACCGCGCCGATGCGCATGCTGCTGCAAGGCTGGGCCGACGAGCGGGGTGTGCCGCTGTGAGCAGGAAGGAGAAGCCGGCGCTGCCACAGGTTGGCGACGTGTTCGGCTTCCCGACGCTTGCGCATTTTGAGGCCAACCCGCCGGTGACCGGGCGTTTCGGCGCGCTGAAGATTCTGCTGGTCCAACCCAGCAGAGGAGCGGACAGGGTCACAGTTGCCGTGCTTGGTGGTTGTTGGTCTAGTATGCCGGCGCTGGCCGATGTCGCGTCAGCAAGGATACTGAGACCCACGCTCTTTGCCCACTCAGGGATAACGCCGGACGTCTTTGCAGCCAATTGGGATATCCAGTCGATTGCGCCGCTTGTGCTGCTGGGCAACATTTCTCTGGATGCCGAACAGAGCGCGTTTGCAGAGAAGTACCGGGAGCCTGCGGCAGGCTACATCTTTGGTTTCCTGGCGGGTGCGCTTGCGATAGTGGAAGGCCAGTGGCGCTGGGACAATGATCGCGAAGCGCTGATCGCTGAGGAGAAAGAGCGGAAACGGCGCGAGGAGGAGAAGCGTCGCCTTGCTGAAGAGCGCTACCAGAAGCGCTTGAAGGGTCTTACCTGGGCAACGCTGGAGTCAGAGAGGCCCTTCAAGGCCTGGAGCCCTTCGCCACCGTTCCCACCCAGGGAGTTCACCGAAAAGCTGACGATCTGGACCTATGATCTCTACAGGCAGTTGCAGGCGCTTGGGCCGAAGCCGAAGAAGGCTGAGGTGAGGAAGGTGATGAAAGACTTCGTCGCCGGCGTGAACGTACTCGATGAGGAGATGAACCATCCGATCGAAACCGAGGAGCGCGAGCGCCTGTGCGAGGTGATTGAGGAGGCGCTGCACGTCGCCCGCCATCGGTCACTGATGGATGAGGTTGATGAGTGGCGCGACTGGTAGGCCGAGCTGCATCTAGATATTGCCCTGGAATATCTATATATTCCATAATTTATGGAATGGAGAGCTTCTGGAGGAAATGGAAGCTGCGCTCGCAAGATCGTCAGGTGCATCCTCGACCCTGTACGAGCGACGCGGGTCAGCGTCTTTGCGCAGTTGCTGATAGTCTTCGATGCTCATCAGCACGAACCGCGGTTTGCGATGCTGGGTGATCGCAACCGGCTCCTTGCGCGCAACATGGGTTACGTCGCCAATCTTTTGCGTTAGTTCGACTGTGCTGAACTCGCGCATGAAAGCTACGAAGCGCAGGAAATGTAAGCCTTGGCGTTCGAGGCGCTTCAATCCGGCTCGGTCTTCACTTACCCGTTCTTGTGGGCACATCAGCAGGAGCGCGGTGAAACTGAAGGACGAAAGCCGAGACCTGTAGCGGTGGCCTTGAGGCTGCCTCGATCTGATGGGGACTGCCTTGTCCTGTTGGCGATCACTACCAGGAATCCTGCGGGGCGCATCGCTGTCGAGGTTCCTCGCGCGGAAAAACGACGGGCAGGGCTGGACCCGGATACTCGCTGGATCATGCTCGACGAATACAATACCGATGTGGTTGGCAAGTCGTAGTATTTGACGCCTGACCCGCCGCTCGGCGTATTCAGCAGTGCGTTCTTCCTGCCTGTCGCGAGAAGATTTGCTGCGGGGATTCGTGCCGCCAAGCGGATTGATAGAAGCTAGACATTGCGTGGCGATGCGCTTCGGAACGTGCTGGCGACGCTCATCAACGAAGACATCGCTGACTTTGACACGCCCAACGGCCGCCGGGTGCGCAGCCACGTCGCCAACATTGCCCCACGCCACGTTCTCCTTTATTGCGCGGGGCGAATTGAAGAACAGATCATGATTTCTCTCCCCCGTGACCGCATGGATCAGGTCGTCAGGCGCTACGAGTTGCTCGAGGCGCAAATGGCGGCTGGGCCGGCCGCTGATCAATATGTAAAAATGTCGTCGGAATATGCCGAGCTTGGTGATGTCGTTGCCAAGGTGCGGGACCTGCGCGCCGCCGAGCAGGAAGAGGTCGATCTGAAGGCCATGCTCGAGGATCGCAGCACCGACAAGGAGATGCGCGATCTCGCTGAAATGGAGTTGCCTGACGTCGCCGAGCGCATCGAGCAGCTGCAGCATGATCTGCAGATTCTGCTGTTGCCAAAAGATGCTGCCGACGAGCGCAATGCGATCCTGGAAATCCGCGCCGGTACCGGCGGCGATGAGGCGGCGCTTTTCGCGGGCGACCTGTTTCGCATGTACGAGCGCTATGCGGCGGCCCGGGGCTGGAAGGTGGAAATCGATTCTGAATCCGAGGGCGAAATGGGCGGCTTCAAGGAAATCATCGCGACCGTGTCGGGGCGGGGGGTGTTTGCGCTGCTGAAGTTTGAGTCCGGGGTGCATCGCGTGCAGCGCGTGCCTGAAACCGAAGCCCAGGGGCGCATCCATACTTCTGCGGCGACGGTGGCGGTGCTGCCCGAGGCTGAGGAAGTCGATATCGACATCAAGACGGAAGATGTGAAGATCGAAACGCTGCGAGCGTCCAGCGCTGGCGGCCAGCACGCCAACACGACTGATTCCTCCATTCGCATCACGCATATCCCGACCGGGATCATGCTTTTGCAGGCGGGCCGGTCGCAGCACCAGAACCGCGCCAAGGCGTTCCAGATACTGCGCGCCAAGCTCTATGATCTGGAGCGCAGCAAGGCGGATTCCGAGCGCTCCGAGGCGCGCAAGACGCAGGTGGGTTCGGGCGATCGCTCCGAGCGCATCCGCACCTATAACTTCCCGCAAGGCCGCGTCACCGACCACCGCATCAACCTGACGCTCTACAAGCTCGACAAGGTGATGCTGGGCGACCTCGATGACATCATCAATCCGCTCATTGCCGACCACCAGTCAAAGCTGCTGGCGGAGATTGGGCAGGGGTGAGCCGGGATTGTGACCGGATGATCTACGACGGGTGTGGCACCTGCTTCGTACCTCGCGGGAGATGCAGTCAGATCCTCGGGTCAAGCCCGAGGATGACGGATGAGAGGTTGTGATGACCTCACTTGTGGAGCTTTATTGTCAGACCCGCACGCGTCTCGCCTCGCTGCCGGAAGCCGACCTTGAGGCGCGTATCCTCGTCGAACATGTCACGGGAACTTCAAGCAGCGATCTGGTGCTGCGGCCGGATATGATGGTGCCGGATGAAGCATTTGCCGGTCTGGATGCCGCGATTGCCCGCCGTCTTGGAGGCGAGCCGGTTTTTCGCATCATCGGCGAGCGGGAGTTTTACGGTCTGCCGCTCGGCCTCTCTCGCGAAACTCTGGAGCCACGCCCTGATACGGAAACGCTGGTGGAGGCGGTTCTGCCATTTGTGAGAGCGCGCGTGGCGGAAGCCGGCAGCTGCCGCATCCTTGATCTGGGCACTGGTACCGGCGCAATCGCCCTGGCGCTGCTGGCGCAGGTGCCGCAGGCGATGGCGGTTGGCGTCGATGTTTCGGAAGATGCGCTGGCGACGGCGCAGGCAAATGCTGCACGCAACGGGTTGGCGGAGCGCTTCACCGCGTTGCGCTCCAACTGGTTCGAGCAGGTTGAAGGGCGTTTTGACCTGATCGTCTCCAACCCGCCCTATATTCCGTCAGCGGATATTGGCGGGCTGTCGCGCGAGGTGCGCGAGCATGATCCGCTGCGGGCGTTGGATGGCGGAGGAGATGGGCTTGATGCTTATCGCGAGATTGCCGAATCAAGTGGCAAGTATCTGGCCGTGAGCGGGATGGTTGGCGTCGAGATCGGATATGATCAACATGCGGCGGTTGAAGCTATATTCAGGCGTTTCAGCTTTGATCTTATCAATTCCTTCAGGGATTTGGGTGGTAATGACCGCGTCATTCTGTTCCGGAAAGCCTGAATTTCCCGGTGCAGATTGAAAAGGGCCTTGGCATCGCCCATATTTATGTGCAAGGGTTCTATTACCGGATGAACGAAAGCAAGCCGCTTCGTTAGGGCCCGGCCCCAAGCAAAAATTCCTGCCTTTTAGAGGGCCGACCGCTGAGCGGTTGTCATCTGGTCAGGTAACCGAGACAAGTCTGGATGGGACGTGACGCCAACGCGAGGTATGCGGGCGAGCACTGGCAGGGACACCAAGACGGCCAGCCCGGCAATTTGCCGCCGTCAACGATTTTTTCCAACGTGAAGAGACGAGTATGAGGCCTCAACAGCAGAACCGCCGGATGCGCGGTCGCAACAACAATAACAACAACAGCAATAATAGCGGCGGCGGTAACAATAACCGCAAAGGCGGAAATCAGAACCCGCTTGCACGCAGCTATGAAAGCAACGGCCCGGATGTGAAAATTCGTGGCAATGCCCAGCAGATCGCCGACAAGTACGCGCAGCTGGCGCGCGATGCGCAGAGCTCGGGCGACCGCGTTATGGCGGAAAATTATCTGCAGCATGCCGAGCATTACAACCGCATCATTGCAGCATACCAGGCCCAACTGCCGCAGAACACCCAGCAGAGCCGGGATGAATTTGACGACGAGGACGGCGAGGAGGGCGATTTCGAGCGCCAGGGCAATGGTCAGGAGAATGGCCAGCAGCCCAATGGCAGCGGCCCGCAGCCGGTTATCGAGGGCACGCCAGCAGAGATTGCGCTGAACAGCGAAGCTGCTGGCAACGGCCAGAACGGTGGCCAGCGTGAGCCGCGTGGCGACCGCAACAATCGTGAGGACCGTTTCCGCAACAACCGCCGTGATCGCAACCGCGACCGGAACAATGGCGATTACCAGCGCCGTGATGCGCAGGGTAGCGAAGGCGGCGACGAAAGCGAAGGCGACAGCCTGCCAGCTTTCGTAACCAACGGGACCCCGGCTTTTGCGCCAGCTGAAGGCGGCGAGGCACCGGTTGAAGCCGCGGCGCCGGCCGAAGCACCCAAGCGCACCCGTCGCCCCCGGCGTGGCGAGAATGCGCCGGAGGCAGCGCCCTCCGGTGAAGCCGAGGTCGTTTCGACAGTTGCCTCGGACCAGCCGCCAAGCCCGGCCTTTGCCGAGGAATAGATGCTGGCAGATCGATCTGGAAAAGGGGCGGCGACGCCCCTTTTTTGTTGTTCGGAATTCGGTAGCGTCTGACTGCTATATTGCTTGCACCAGTAATTTATGGGGCAATGCTGATGTTCATGAAAGGCAAGGGTGCCGCGCCGGCTGCTCAATCCAGGGCAGATACTGCCTATGCGGCAGGCAAGGCGATTTGCGATATGGCGATTGCCTACTATCAGAATGAACGTGGCGTCCACGCCGAGACTGTGATTGGTGCCCTTGCCGCGCTGTTCGGCGAATGGACCTTGCGGGCAACCGATGCACCGCTGCCTGCCGAAGGCTGGGTCATGTCGGAGGACGCGACTGATATCATGCTCGGTGGACTGGACCCGCTGTGGGGCGTGGTCAGCGTGTTTGCCGAGCGGGCAGGGGTTGGCGAAGCCGAAATGCCCGATTCGCAGGATACGATTGCGCGCACAGTTGCGGCGATTGGCAGACGCTATCCGGCGCTGTCGGTACCGGAGAAGCATTTTCCGCTTGAATGGTCGCCTGTAGCCGCGCCACGTTTTCGCGAGCGTGTGCAGCAGATCGCTGATGCGCATGAATTGTCGGGCAGGGAAATTGCCGCTGCCTGCGCCATGGCGACCGGGCTTGCCATCAGCATGACGAAGGATGTCGTGGATCCCCGCATCACACTTCGGTTGTCGCAGGAAATTGCGTTTGGTGTGGCGCGCATGGCGCCCCTGCCGGGGGTCAATCCGCAATTCACGCCCTACCGACACGCTGCCTGACGGCCCGGTCCGAAGTGTCAAAGGATCCCGGAAAACCTGAGATCGCACTTGTTTGGGATGCCTTGGTCGGCGCGCTGGTGGAGACATTCACCGCTGATACAAAACCGCGTGTGCGCCCGGAGCCGGTTAAAGACACGCGCACGTGGCCCGGGTTGCATCCAGAACCTTTCGCTGCGACCGATTTCGGCTGGTGGCAATTCTGGCCATCGGAAGGTGCCGGGCGCATGGACCATCTGGTGACAGGGGAGTCCCTCGTCTCACGCGCAAGGCTTGAGGGTCAGGAACTGGAACAGGCGCAGGCCGCATATCCCGGCGAAGCGTTGCGTTGGCGGTGTGTCGATTACAAGCACAGCGGTCTTGAAATGTCGCTGGTGATTGCCATGTCTGAAGACGCCGGCCGCATTATCGTGGACTACAACTTGTCAGCACAGCTGTTCGGGCCGCAGCCAGCCTATGGCGCGTGGGCGCGGGTTGATGATGCCGTGCTGGAGGCGTTTCGCATCTGGCCCACAGGCCGAGCTCATGACGATGAGCCCGGACGCCTGGTCACCCATGGTGGGTGGTTTAATGGAGGATGGGAGCGCGGATTGTGCCGCGAAGCGACCTGCTTTCCGACTGAGGCTTATGCCGCTGCCAGGTTCGTGCAGTTCCGCTCGCCGGAGCCGCAGCCCTTGTTGCTGCCACTGGATCAGAAGCCGTGGACATGGGCTTTGGCCCCGCATGGGAGCCTGGGGAACGGTCAGGAAATGAGCAGCGGAGGATTCTCTTGGGATGACCAGGTGCGTTCAGCAGGAAAACTTCTCGTCGGGACCGGGGATGCTGCGCGAACCTACTGGCATGCAAGCTGTTCCCTGGCTGATAACCCGGATGTTGAACAAATCGACTTGAAGCTATCGAGCAGCGCGGGAATCTGGCTGTTTCACGACAGCGATGTCGAAAGCGGGCACTCGCTGAAGGGGCGCTCGCCGGGGATAGACTTTCACGGCCCGGTGCCGTCCCCGCAAGACAGCCGGCGTTCATGGCGCGACTTCGTAGCTGTCGGTCTGCTCGCGCCAATAGACACTCAGAGACCGGCATCTCCACACCGCGTGCTAACAATTTCGGATGGTCTGTGGATCGGCGATTGGGCTGTCTACAGCTGCGTGCTGAAGAACGAGATCCGCCGCTGGCTTGATCCGGGACTGACATTCGGCGAGGCGTATGCGCTGCCCCTGCGCGTCTGGATCGAGAGGTTGCCATGAGCGCTCCCGGATTGGGCTGGTGGCAGTTCCGAAGCTCTGGCTACATGCAAAACATACAAACCCGCGAAACGATCGCCCAGGCGCATCAAAATAGCTGGTCCTTCCTGACCGCGCATCCGGGCCATGATCTCATCTGGGCGTGCCTGAAGTACGAAAGGTTTCGCGAATCCTCGTCGAGGACTGTTGCCGGAATGTCAGAGGATGGCAGCCTGAGGATCGTGGATTACACACTATCCGACGAGCTTCTGCGTGTGGACTACAGGAGCAACTATGGTTCCGGCCGCTACCAATCAAGCCAACCTGGCGCGTGGTGTCAGGCCGACGACGCACTGCTTGAGGCGATGCGTATCTGGCCCACGGGTTATGACGGGGAACATCGCCCGGCAAGGCTGCTGACCTTTGGCGGCTGGTTCAACGGTAGGTGGGATCCACGTCTTCGGCGGGAGGCAGTCTGCTTCTCACCGGCCATGTATCAGCGCGCGCCGGGAACAGGGTGTCCGCGCAAAGGATTGGGCCGAATTGGGCGGCTATTTCGATTATCAGCCAACGCGGTGGACGACCGATGCGGCGGGTCAGGTCGCCGGGCCAAGGGGCGAGCAGGCGGGGGTTCAGATATCCGGACCGGCTGAGCTTCTGGTTCAGGTGCGTACCAAGGACCGGATATTCAGCTTCACTGTCACTGCGAAACTGGCGGCGGGAGGCATCCGGGTTGCCGAGATCGCGTTCTTGCAGGCCCAGCTTGAAGAGCCTGACAGCTTTTATGGCGACAAGTTTGTTCAGCCACCCGAGGTCGAGGTTGCGCCGGGGCTTTTTGCCCAGCCGCCATCGGTTGTGCGTGCAATCTGGCGCGAAGCCGTCGCCGTGGTGGGGACAGCCCTGGCGGCACCGGAAACAATGGCCGGCCAGCATCTGGGCAAGATTGACCGCATACGCGTGACCGGGATGTGGATTGGCGACGTTCTGTTGCACAGCCAGACGTTTGGCCATGTGGCACCCGAAGCATCTGCCGACTGCCATCTGGATGTCTGGCTGGAGACTGCAGAGTCAGGTGATTAGGCCATCTCCGCTTGGACGGGGGGCGTCGCGGAAATGGCTGGGCGGCTGGCCGACGACGCGCTTGAAGGCGCGGCTGAACGAGGCTTCTGAATCATAGCCGAGGCGGTTTGCGACAGAGGCAATCGGGGCGCGGTCGCGTACAAACCATTGCTTTGCCTGGTGCATGCGGATCTGTGTGACGTAATGTGCAGGCGTCTGGCCGACGATCCCTGTGAAGCGTTGGGCGAAACCTGAGCGTGAGACGCCCGCGATCTTTGCAAGTTGCTCGACGGTCCAGTCCTTGCCGGGGTCGAGATGCACGGCGGCCAGCGCGCGACCGATCTGCGGATCACGTACTGCGGCTATCCAGCCGCGCGTGTCGCCGCAACCACCCTCGACCCAGCCGCGCACCAGCGTGGCTGCTACTACATCAGCAAGTCTGGCCAGCATTCCGCCCGAGCCGACCCGGTCGAGTTTCACTTCGGCAACCATTGCATCAAGCAGCGGCCGCACCGTTGGCTCATTCTTGTTCAGGTCATGCGCATGCATCACGTCGGGCATCAGCGCCAGTAGCGGGTGCATTGCATCAATGTTGAAACGCATCCCGGCACAAAACATCAGGGTGCGCGTGCCGTCGCCGTCACAGCGCACGTCAACCATCTGCTCACAGAGTGGCTTGATCTCGAACTCGCTGATGGGCCGCGCCTCTGTCTCCGGCGAGCTTGCAACGGTATGTTCTGTCCCGCGTGGCAGGAGCACTGCGTCGCCGCAACCGAGCTTTGTCCATTCGCCATTCACGCCGAGCCAGGCGGTGCCCGCGCCGATAAAGTGGAACCGCGCCGACGATTGTGCCGCGAAGTGCGAGCCCCATGGTGCCCTCATTTCGCAGCGGCCATATTCCGCCCCGTCGAGGCGCAGGCCGCGCAGGATATCCGAAAGTGGATCATTGGCGGTTTTGGACGAATAATCATGCATGCTGGATTTTCTAGCATGGAAACTCCAGAGCGTCACGAGCTATCTCCAGCCTTCCCAAGACTGGAGACATGCGATGACCGATATAGCCCGAACGGCGGACAACCTGCCCCTTGTGCTGGATAGTGCCGACCAGCCCGAAGTTTCAACGACTGCCAACTGGCTGGCGGTTTCATCGCTGTCGCTTGGCGCATTTGCCATGGTGACTTCGGAGTTTCTGCCGATAAGCCTGTTGACGCCGATGGCTGACGACCTCAACGTTTCGGTTGGCGCGGCAGGGCAGGCTGTGACGACAACCGCCGTCGTTGCCGGGGTCGCCGCACTTTTCACCGCGATTGTCACCCGCAAGATTGACCGCCGCCATGTGCTGGCCGGGCTGACAGTGCTGTTGATTGCGTCTGGCCTGATCGCGGCGACCGCCTCAAGCTACCTGCCGCTTCTGGTCGCCCGGGTTCTTCTCGGTGTCGGCCTCGGCGGCTTCTGGTCTATGGCGGGCGCAACGGCGCTGCGTCTGGTTCCCGCCAGGTCGGTGCCGCGCGCGCTCTCTATCGTGTTTGCGGGTGTCTCGGCAGCTACCGTTCTCGCAGCGCCCATCGGTGCGTATATTGGCGATGTCTGGGGGTGGCGGGCCGCATTCCATGCGGCGACGGCGCTGGCGGTGATTGCGCTTGCACTGCAACTGGTCGCATTGCCGAAGCTCCCTCCGCGTCAGGCGCCCAGCCTGGGCAGCCTCGTGGCGCTGACATCACGGCCGCGTTTTGCCATCGGCCTTGTGGCAATCCTGCTCATGATTTCCGGGCACTTTTCCGGGTTTACCTATATCCGTCCGTTCCTGGAGCAGGGGCCACGCTTTGGCGTCGAGGCGGTGTCGCTGACATTGCTCGCGTTTGGCGTCGCCGGGTTCATCGGCACGGCGGCCGCAGGCCCGATCATGGCCAGAAGCATAAAAGCCGACATCGTGCTGGGCGGACTTTTGGTGGCCGGTGTTTCCGGGGTGCTGCTGGCGTTTGGCGCGGTCCCTGCCATCGCTGTCGCCGGCATTGCGATCTGGGGCTTCTCGTTTGGCCTCATCCCGGTCGGCTTCCAGACCTGGGGCGTGAAAGCCGAGCCGAACGATACGGAAGCTGTGGGTGCGGTCATGGTCGCCGCGTTTCAGACCGCGATCACGCTCGGTGCTGCGATAGGCGGCCTGCTGGTCAATGGCTTTGGCCCACTGGCGGCTATCGTCTATGCGGGCCTTGCCTGTCTTTCCAGCGCGCTTATCGTGCTTGGCTCACGCAGCATGGCAGTAAAGTAACGCCCAGGCTTGATCTGCTGCAGACGGTATTAGCGCGGCCTTAATCGAGCAGGTGTAGAAATTGCTCCGGTCAATCTGGTCACTGTGACCCCCGGAGCAAATTCATGTTTGGTCGAAAACCCCCGCCAGCAAGTGCTGGCGGCGAGCGCAATGTCGAGCCTATCTTCAATGCCGGCAAGGAGTTGCTGGGCATCGTCGTGCGCTACTACAGCAATGAGCGTGGCGTGCATTCGGAAACCGTTATCGGGGCGCTGGCGGCGCTGTTCGGCGAATGGTCGTTGCGCGCTTCGGGTGCAGCACTGCCGGAACAGGGCTGGGTGCTGTCGTCGGAGACCAACCACCTGTTGATCGAAGGACCGCGCCCGCTGTGGTTTGTCGTGGCCATGTTCGCCGAGCGCGCCGGGGTGCCGCTTGACGATCAGCCGGACCCGATGGCGACGATTGCACGGACCGTCGCTGCCTTCGGCAAGCGCTACCCGGCCGTTACCGTGCCGGAAGACCATTTCCCGCTCGAGTGGTCGCCGGTTGCCGGTCCACGCTTCCGTCGCCATGTGCAGGATGTCGCGCGCCGCCACAATTTGCAGGGTGCGGACATCGCAGAAGCCTGTGGCATCGCCCTTGGCCTGATCCTCGATCTGACCAAGGACGCGCTTGATCCGCGCATTGGCGTGCGACTGGCGCAGGAAGTGGCGTTTGGCGTGGCGCGGATGGCGCCTTTGAAGGAAGTCGATCTCACCTTCACGCCCTACAAGCACGCTGCCTGAAATTTTTCCTATTATTTCGGTTGGGCGGGGCGTTCGGGTCTTGAGTCCGGCGCGCCGGCTCCCATATTCTGACAAGGACCCGGCCACGTGTGGCGGGTTACTTCAACACCCAAGCCGTTGCCGCTAGGCGGGACGGGGCGGAAAGGGAGACATGAATGAACCTTGATAAATATTCCGAGCGCGTGCGCGGCTTCATCCAGGCAGCCCAGCAGTATGCGCTCAACCGCAATAACCAGCAGTTCACGCCCGAGCATATCCTGAAGGCGCTGATTGATGACGAGGAAGGCTTTGCCGCCTCGCTGATTTCACGCGCCGGTGGCGACCCGAAGGAGGTCGAGCTTGGCGTTGATGCTGCGCTGAACGCGCTGCCCAGGGTGGAAGGCGGCAACGGCCAGCTCTATCTGGCGCAGCCTCTGGCAAAAGTGTTCTCGACCTCCGAGGACTTGGCCAAGAAGGCCGGCGACACGTTCGTGACGGTCGAGCGGCTGTTGCAGGGTCTTGCGATGGAGAAGTCCGCCAAGACCTCGGAAATTCTGACCAAAGCCGGCGTGACCGCGCAGGCGCTGAATGCCGCGATCAATGACATCCGCAAGGGTCGCACTGCTGACTCGGCCTCTGCCGAGCAGAGCTATGATGCGC
>CAYZQP010000068.1:0-15263 GCA_964480545.1 uncultured Mesorhizobium sp.
CATCGTGCGCGAGGGCTCGGTGCTGGGCATGGGCGTGTTCATCGGCAAGTCGACCAAAATCGTCGCCCGCGCCACCGGCGATATCTTCTACGGCGAAGTGCCGCCCTACTCTGTCGTGGTCGCGGGATCGCTGCCGGGCAAGGACCTGCCCAACGGCCAGCCAGGCCCCGGCCTTTACTGCGCGGTCATCGTCAAGCGCGTCGACGAGAGGACGCGCTCGAAGACGTCGATCAACGAATTGTTGCGTGATTGATGCGCGGCAAGGTTGACTGGATCTGGGTGTTTCTGAAGCCAGGGGGGCGGCTGACGCGCTGGCCCTATTTCCTGGCGTCGATGCTGATTTTCATGATCGCGACCCTGATCGTCCATCGCTACATTCTCTCGTACATGCAGCCGATCACGCAGGAAATGCTGGCGAATGACAGCATCACCGATCTGACGCGGCTGATCCTCGAGCGAACGCCGGGGCTGACTGAACTCGTGCAGTTCCTGCTGTTTGCAATTTTCTGGCCGATGATGGCGCTGGCGCTGAAACGTTCCTGGGATATGGGGGCGCCACCCATCGCCGGGGTTTTCCTGGCAGCGCTGAGCATGTGGGGACCGGTCTTCCTGGTGCTGTGTCTGTTTCCCGGCACCAATGGTGCCAACCGTCACGGTGAGACCCGGAACGCGCCGCCGGCCTGAATCAGGCGTCCGCCAGCACAATCTGACAGCCGGTTGCAGCAATTTGCCGGCGGGTTTCGGGATCTGCCTTGCTGGTTGTCAGTACGCCATCGACCTGCCCCGGTGCGGCAACCACGAATGGCGATACGGCACCAACCTTCTCTGACGAACCGAGAATCCAGGTCGCGCCCGACAGGACAATAATCTGGCGTTTGACCTCTGCTTCCTCGGCGTCGCCGGTGGTCACACCATCGACCGGATGAATGCCGGTAGCGCCGACAAATGCAATGTCGGGCCGGAAGCGGCCAAGCCAGGCCAGCGTCCCTGCCCCCACCGTTACCAGCGAGTGCCGGAACACCCGGCCGCCGATCAATTCCACCGTCAGGCCGTCATGCGCCATCAATTCAAGCGCAACGTTGGGACTATGCGTGACCACGGTTGCGCGCAGGCCAGATGGCAGGTTGCGCGCCATGTGGAGCGCTGTGGTTCCGGCATCGATGAAGGTCACCTGACCGGGCTCCAACATTCCTGCAGCACAGCGCCCGATCATCGCCTTCTCATCGTCGGCAATAGTGAGCCTGGCCGGAAAGGGCGCGGCTGCAGGAGCCAGCGGCACAGCGCCGCCATGCACGCGCTTGAGCCGTCCGGCTGAAGCCAGTTCACGCAGATCGCGACGGATCGTGTCCTCCGACACGCCGATCTCGCGGCTCGCTTCGGCGGCAATCACCCTGCCGGTTTGCGCCAGCTGTCGCAGCAGTAAGGATTTGCGTTCATCAACCAACATTTCAGCCTGTCCTTGACTCTGCATGAATTTGCATGATTTTGCACGAAATGAAAAGAGGAGATTGAAATGGCTGACAGCGTATACCGACCGATCTCGCAGCGTGTCCTGTCGGACGACTGGGGCCGCCTGGTCAAATACGAGTATGACCTGAGATTCCGCGATGGCATCTGGCGCAGGCAGACGCGCGAGGCCTACGACCGCGGCAATGGCGCGACCTGCCTGCTCCATAACCCCGAGACCGGCACTGTGTTGCTGACGCGCCAGTTCCGCCTGCCCGCGCTGCTGAACGGAGGGGTCGAGACCTTGATCGAGGCGCCGGCCGGGCTGCTGGACGGTGCCGATCCGGCACAGCGGATGCGCGCCGAGATGATCGAGGAGACCGGGTATGAAGTGTCCGGCCTAACGCATCTGTTCGATGTCTATATGAGCCCGGGGTCGGTCACGGAGTATCTGGTGTTCTTCATCGGCGAATACTCGCGCAAGCAGAAGATCGGCGATGGCGGAGGATCGGCCGAGGAAGGCGAAGATATCGACGTGCTGGAGGTTGTTCTGGCAGACGCACTGGACATGATCCGCACCGGGGAAATCCGCGACGCCAAGACCATCATCCTTCTGCAGCACCTGGCGCTCGAAACGCGCGCAGCCGTTAAAGCCGGCGACCGATCCAGTTGACCAGCGGCGTCGGCAGACGCGCCGCCAGTTCCCGGGCTGCGGGGATCGCACGCCGGATCAGCAATCCGCAGGCAAGCCGGCCTGCAGGCGAAAAGGCGTAAGCGCGACTGGCCACCTGGGTGACGCCGTCGGCATGGCTCATCTTGTAGCTGTCTGATGGCGCCAGCAAATCGAAGCTGGTGCAGCCTCTCGCCCGCGCTGCCGCAAAGGCCTGGTGGATCATTAATGCACCGACGCCATGTTCCTCATGCGCAGGGTCGGCGGCAAGCACATGGCCAAAGCACACACCCTTGCAGATGAATGAGAGATCAATGGCCACAGGCACATCATCGAGCGTGATCGATGACACCTGCAAACCGGTCGCCGGGTCAGCGGCGGCGTCAGTGAAAAATGCCGCAAAGCGGTCATCGTGGACAGTCGGCGAACTCATCCGGTGGCGCTCAAGCCAGAGGCGCTTGATGCCGATTGCGCTGGCTGCGAACGGCCGCGCATCGACCGGAGACAGGCCGGCGATCAGTCGAACATCGCCAAGTTCAGCGAGCCGACGCATGCGCCGGCGTACATTTGACCGGTACTTTGCCGAATAGACCTCGCCCGGCTCGCCATTGTCGCCCACATGGATGGAAAGGGTCGCGAAAGGCGATTGCTGTGGCTCAAACTCGAATTCTCCGGCCGGCAGTAGACGTGCGAGCGCCGAGTCCTCACGGACGCGGCGTAGCTCCAGCAGATCCGCGCCGAGCCCCCTGACCGCGGCCCAGAGGTCATCTGCCAGCGCCTGCGGCACCCCGTGCTCCGCAATGCAGTCGCTGAACTGGGCAACCGGCAAGCCCATGCATCTCAGCACCGCCAGACCCATCACGCGCTGACGTACCAGCGGCATGGCAATCACCAGCCGGCCGTCCATGCGCCCGGTGAGCAGCAGCGGCTCGGTGCGCTCGTCGGCATAATGGCGCATCCAGAGCTCGAGGAATGCCGGCGACTGGAACACCTGATGCGGTGCCGCCGCCCGATCAAACAGCGCGCGCCATTCCTGCGCAATGGCTGTGATCTGCGCCTCGCCACGCAACAAATCGACCGACATTTCAGGCTGATGGCCAAGCGGTACCGAGCGCGGGCTGGTCACGGCGTTCATGTCTTCGCCTTCCAGGCGGCCCAGAGCTTTTTCACGCCGGCAAGCTTGTACTTTGCAAGATATGGAACACAGAGAAGCGGATGGCGCACTGCGAAGAACGCGTCATTCTCCACCATGTGGCGGATCGCCAGAATGGGCATTGGCGAACGTTGCGGGCGGAATTCCGGGTTCCACAGACCCGGCGCTTCCGACTTTGCGAACATCAGGCCGACCATGCGATAGCGGCTGAGCGATACCCACTTCATCTCACCCTGCACGCGCTTCAGCATCTCCAGTCCGGCGTCATCCAGACATTCCGGGAAACCGATAATGATGGTGCGGAAATGCTCCATCCCCGCTTTGGCCGGGATGGCGTCGAGTTCGTCGAATGCGGTGCGCATCAACTGTGCGACTTCCGCCTGATCATCTGCGGCGCCGCGCGAGATCGCGACGCGCACGGCGTCAATGCGGGCAGATTGCTTCGTGAAGGGGCAGACCGCGCCGGTGCGACCGAGCTGATCATGCGGCTTCATCAGATAGCCTTCGATCCAGCCGAGCATGGTTGCCATGTCGGCGTCGTCAGCCCATGCGCCGGCGCGCGCCTCCGCGATCGTCAGGCGAGGCGCAGACGTGGTGTTCTCCGGACCGGCGGTTCTTTCAAGCATAGGGTCGCCTCGGTTCATCCGAGGCCTAGCAGAATGCTCTTTCGGAAGACTTTACGCTTCAAGGAAATGTGAGCTTGGTTAAGAGCGCACCTGCTGCGGTGAAAGCTTCGGCGAGCCCGCCCGCGCCGCCTCGGCAGCCTGCACCAGCCGCACAATCCGCGATGTCAGCGGCGTCTTGATGTCATAGGCGCTGCCGAGCCTCTGCACCGCCCCCTGGAGTTCGTCGATCTCGGTGACGCGACCGCGTTCCAGGTCTTCCCACATCGAGGAGCGGGCATGCGGATCGATCGCCAGCATGCGCCGGGCGACCCGCGTGAATATCCAGTTGGGCAGGCGCAGAACGGTCGGCAGCATGCCCGGCGATACGGCGGCGAAGGCGGCCGGCTTGATGTTGCCGGCCTCCATTGTCCGGAGCGCCTCGTCCATCTGGTCGGCCAGCAGCTTGCGCCAGTCGCGATTGGCAAGCTGTTCGGCAAGCGGCAGGCCCGACAGGGCGTTCAGCGCGTTGTTCAGGTTGATCAGCAGCTTGCCCCAGAGGACCGGTGCCATGTCCCCGGTCTCCTTCACCGGCAGACCGTCTGCGCCAAGCAGTTCTGCCAGATTGTGGCCGGCACCGACGATGACCGCGCCCTCGGTGCCACGGTGGAAGCGTAGCCGGTCATCGCCTGTCTGCAGCACGTTGAACGGCACCATGCCGGGCACGACAAGTTTGCGCGATTTCAAGGTGGCGGCACCAATGCGACCGACATTGTCGACGCCATTCTGCAGGCTGACCACCATCGCCTGCTGCGGCGCGTACTGCTCGATCAGTTCGGCCATCTCCGTTGTCTGGCCAGACTTGACGGTAACCAGCACCATGTCGGCACCTGAAAGGGCGCTGGCCGGCTCATCGGTCGCTTCAACCACCACGTGGCGGTCACGGCCCTCATAGTCTGTGACGCGCAGCCCCTTGCGGGCGGCCTCAACGACGCGCGGCCGCGCCAGCAACGTCACGCTGCGACCGGCAAGGGTCAGACAACCGCCGACGTAACAGCCGATAGAGCCGGCGCCGGCGACAACGATCTTCGGGGATTGCACCATCCGGCGATTATTCACATGGATGGAGGCAGGGCAATGCATACGTCCGGGGACGGTGCGTGGGCTTGAAGCGGAATTGACAGCTACGGGACTGGAGAGTTAGCTGGCGCTATTGGTTTAATCATTCGCGAGACACGCGGTGCGCAAGTCGCTCGCAACTGTTCTTACTCTGGTGATTTTTGCTGTTTGCTTCCTGCACAGCAGCGCCGAGGCCGTCGCCAAGGGCCGCAAGTTCGCTTTGCTGATCGGCAACAACGTCTACTCCAACCTGAACAACCAGACTCTCGAAACAGCCATCAACGACGCCGATGCGATCGCGGCAAGGTTGCAGGCGCTCGAGTTTGAAAAAGAGAATGTCTTTGTCGCGCATAATGTCAGCCGCTCCGAGTTCATTCGCCTGCTGCGTGATTTCTCCAGTCGTCTGACGAAGGATGACTTCGCGGTCTTCTTTTTTGCCGGGCACGGGGTCAATTTTGGCGGGCGGAATTTCTACCTGCCCTCCGACATTCCGCAGGCACGCGGAA
This sequence comes from uncultured Mesorhizobium sp., assembly GCA_964480545.1. Classification (GTDB taxonomy): domain Bacteria; phylum Pseudomonadota; class Alphaproteobacteria; order Rhizobiales; family Rhizobiaceae; genus Mesorhizobium_G. The sequence continues at coordinate 5,497 of CAYZQP010000068.1, forward strand.
ACACGCCACAGGATGAGGAGTTTATTGCCGAGAACGCGGTCAGCGAGGCCTTTGTGGTGCGCACGATCAGCAATGCCGCACGCACCACGTTTGCGATCTTCGATGCCTGCCGCAACAACCCGTTGAACGTCGGCAATGACCCGACGCGCGCCTTTGCGCCGGGTACCGGTGGCCTTGCGCGGCCGATCGAAACGGAAGGTGTCGGGGTGCTCTATTCCGCAGCAGATCGCAAAGTTGCCTATGACAGGTTGCCGGGCGAGGAGAAGGCCGCAAACTCGCTCTTTACCAGGGTCCTGCTCGAGCAATTGTCGCAGCCAGGACAAACGCTCAAGGGTCTGGCCGAGAGCGTGCGCAGCGAGGTTTCGCAACTGGCACGGGCGAACGGTGTCGAGCAGAGGCCGACCTGGTACAACGACATTGACGGCGACGTGCAATTCTCGAAACCGCAACCGGTCGCAGCGGCCGAAAGCCCGGCAGCAGCGGCCTGGAGGCTGGTCCAGAGCACCACAGACAAGGCAGTGCTCAGAGCCTTCATCGAAACGTACCAGAATGACAGCCTGCATCGCGGGCTCGCAGTGGAGGCGCTGGCGAGGCTTGATGCCGCGACACCGGTGCCGGTGACCGTCGAGCCACCTGCGAAGTCGACAGACCCGGAACCGACAGTTCAGGCCGGTTCAGATCCTGCACCTGTGGTCGAGCAACCTCCCGCCGATGCAACACCGCCGGTGGCAGACAAGGAGCCGGTTCAGCCAACGGATCTGGCACTGCTGACACCACCCGACCATACGGAGCCCGACCATACGGAGAAGGTGCCGTCCGGGTCTAGACCACAGCAGTGGTTTGCTGTCCTCGACACCCAGTCCAGCCATCTCTCCGCCGAGCGCCGTGCCGAACAATTGCGGCTGGCCAATAACCTCCTGGGACAAACCGGACTTGAGGTTGCAAAGTCCAGCCGGGAGGGTTTCTGGGATGTCCGGGTGCGTGCAGAAGACCAGGCCGACGCGAAGCGGCTTTGCCGTTCGGTGCTGTCCGCACCTGCTTGCCGTCCGGAGCTCAACATCCTGGCTTCGGAGTTCAGGCAGATCGCAGACCGCGCGCAGGCACTGAAGGCCGGAAGCGGTCTTGGCGATGTGTTTCTTGGTCTTTTCGGAAAGTGGGCTCTTCAAACAAGCCGCTCTTCCGGCAGTTTTGCCTGCTCACTCGAGCTTAGCCCGGATGCAAAACTGCCGGAGAGCTTCCATCACCAGGCACTGTTTCTCGACGTGATTGCCACCGACCACGACCCGGTTTCGATCCGGTTCCGCGCGCCTGAAGCTGCGGCTGGCGACAACAAGACCATCCCTGTGGCAATCGGTGGCGCGACCTACGAGTTCACCGTCAACCGGGCAATTGCCACGCTCGATCAGGCGCAGGTTGAACGGTTCTGGCGGGCGATAGCCTCAAGCCGTCAAATGACGGCAAAAATCAACGCTTTTGACGGAACGGCGCTCGAATACCGCTTCGACACGAGTGAGGGACCAAGAGCGATTGGCGCGCTTCTGGCCTGCCTTGGTCGTACCGACCAGATCACCATAGAGATGTCCAGGCCCTGAACCGGCGTCCGTTGGGTTCAGCCCCTTTCGAGACCTTTCAGCGCGTCGTTCAACCGGTCCCGCACAGCGGCGGAAGCGCAGGCGAAACCACCTTCGTCGCCCGCTTTCTCACCGGGCGGCACCGCGACGCAGGCAAGCGGCAAACCCGGATTGGCAGCCAGATGAGCGCGATGCGCCAGCTCGACACTGGCGTAGGCGATTGCCTCTCCCGACAGCACAGCTTCGGCTGCGTCGGCGTAATCCTCAAACACCAGGATGCTGGCAGGCGTGACGCCAAGTGACAGCGCGGTCTGCTCCTGCACCTGCGCGCGCAACACGGCAAGCTTCTCGCCGGACCGCGCGACATCGCGATAGCCACCGATGCGCCGGGCGTCATCAGACCGGACCAGCAGACCGTCGAACAGTGTCCAGATCGGCCGGGTGAAGAACGCCAGCTGGCTGCGTTCAGGCGTGATGAACATGCCTGTCGTGACGTGCCACCGGCCATCGCGCAACCCTGACAGCAACTCGCTGAATACGGTCTCTACCGGCTCGAATGCCTCGCCGATTGCCGCAAAGGCTGCGCGCGCCAGATCAACGTCACGTCCCTTCAACTCGCCATTTTCGACGTAGTTGAAAGGAGGCTCGTTGATCCATGCAAATTTCATGGCACCAGCAGCGTGCCCGCACCATGCTCGGTGAACAGCTCCAGCAGCACGGAATGCGGCGTCTTGCCGTTGAGGATAACCACGCCCTCAACGCCGCGCTCGATCGCCTCGATGCAGGTCTCGACCTTGGGGATCATACCGCCGGAAATCGTGCCGTCCTTGATCAGTGCTTTGGCCTGCGAAACCGTCAACTCCTGGATCAGGTTCTTGTCCTTGTCGAGCACGCCGGGAACATCCGTCAGGAACAGCAGGCGCTTGGCATTCAGCGCACCGGCAATCGCGCCAGCAAACGTGTCGGCATTGATGTTGTAGGTTGCGCCGTCGCGGCCCGGTGCCACTGGCGCAATCACCGGGATCATCTCGGAGCGCGCAAGCAGGTCGAGCAGCGTGCGGTCAACCTCCACCGGCTCACCGACGAAGCCGAGGTCCAGCACCTTCTCGATATTCGAATCCGGGTCGGTCCAGGTCTTCTTCGCCTTCTCGGCATAGACCATGTTGCCGTCCTTGCCGCACAGGCCGATGGCCCATTCGCCCTCGGCATTGATCAGCGCGACAATTTCCTTGTTGATCGAGCCAGCCAGCACCATCTCGACAATCTCGACAGTCTTTTCGTCGGTGACGCGCAGGCCGCCCTCGAACTTCGATTCGATGCCCATCTTTGCCAGCATCGCGCCGATCTGCGGCCCGCCGCCATGCACGACAATCGGGTTGACGCCGGACTGCTTGAGCAGCGCGATGTCGCGCGCAAAGGCGCGGCCGAGTTCGACATTGCCCATGGCGTGGCCGCCATATTTCACCACGACCGTCTTGTCCTCGTAGCGCTGCATATAAGGCAGCGCACGCGAGAGCAGCGCGGCCTGGGCTTCGGGAGAGGTCGGGATGTCGGTCATCAATGCTACCCAGCGAAATCAGTCGCGCCGGGTCTTAGGGGAAAAGCGCAGATGGGGCAACGCGCTCGTGGGTTTTCACGCCGCTTCTGACGAGGCCAGTTCAAAGCCTTCATCAATCCAGCCGGTCAGCCCGCCGGCCATAATCTTCACCGGGCGGCCAAGCTCGGCCAGACGCAGCGCGCCGCGTGCCGCACCATTGCAATGCGGCCCGGCACAGTAGGTCACAAAGATCGTGTCCTCCGGCCAGTCCGCCATCTTCGAGCGCACGATCTTGCCGTGCGGCAGGTTGATCGCACCGGGAACATGACAGCGGGCAAACATTGCGGGGCTGCGCACATCCAGCAGCACGAAATCCGGTATCCGCGACAGTGCATCATGCACGTCCCAGCAGTCGGTCTCGAACGCAAACTCGGCAGCGAAATGTTCGCGGGCAAGCGCGCTCGGGGCAGGTGCAACGGCGGTAACTGCAGACATCAGGCATCTCCATGTGATGCGCCAGACATCGCCTGTCAGGCCTGCCGTTGCAATTGGCGCGAATGACAATATACGTAAAGATCATGCCAAACGCTATGCCCGCAAACTCCGGACCTCTCGTCGTCGCGCTCCTCTATGACGGCCTCTGTACATTTGAATTCGGCGTCACCGCCGAAATCTTCGGCCTGGCGCGCCCGGAGATGGGGCCGGGCTGGTACCGCTTCGCCAGTTGCGCCGTGGAGGATGGCCCGCTGCGCGCGCATGGCGGGTTCACCATCACGCCCGACGGACCGTCCAGCCTGATCGATGAGGCCGGCATCATCGTCGTGCCTGGCTGGAAGGGCGCGGATGTGCCCGTGCCGGAAGCCCTGTGCGAAAGGCTGCGGGCGGCACATGCGCGGGGCGCGCGATTGGCCTCGATCTGCTCCGGTGCGTTCGTGCTGGCGGCGACCGGTCTGCTTGATGGCGGCACCGCCACCACCCACTGGCGCTATGCCGAAAAGTTGCGGCAGCGCTTCCCCGCAATCGACGTCGATGACGCCTCGCTGTATCGCGCGCATGGCCGGGTTTTCACCTCGGCCGGCAGTGCCGCCGGCATCGACCTGATGGTCGAACTGGTGCGCCAGGACTTCGGCGCTGCCGCCGCCAATTCGGTTGCCCGGCGGCTGGTCATGCCGGCACATCGCAGCGGTGGCCAGGCGCAGTTTCTCGAGCGTCCCGTGGCGCAACGACCCGGCAGGGAAATCGCGCCGCTGCTGGACCAGGTGCGCGCGCAAATCGGCCAGGACTGGACCATCGCGAGAATGGCAGAGCTTTGCCGCATGAGTCCGCGCACATTCCTGCGCCGGTTTGCCGAAGCGACGGGGCAATCGCCGGGCGACTGGCTGGTCGAGCAGCGGCTGGAACTCGCCAAGCAGTTGCTCTGCCAGGGCCGTTTCGGCACAGATGCGGTTGCCGAAGCTGCAGGCTTCGGCAGCGCGCACACGCTGCGCCATCACTTCCGCCGGCAGATGGGGATCAGCCCCACGCTCTACCGCGAGCGCTTCATGGCCGAGCGCGCTTGACGCCGACGCACCCGTCCAGCAAGCAGCGGCATGCCCATTATCGAGATCGACGACCAATATGACCCTCGCATCGCGCCCTATCGCGATATCCGCGAGCGCGATCTGGTCGGGCGCGAGGGTCGGTTCATCGCCGAAGGCAAGGTGGTGCTGAATGTGGCGTTGGCGAGCCGTTACGAGATCGAGTCGCTGTTTGTGCTGCGCCGCAGGCTGGCCGGGATAGAAGAGCTGATCAGCTCCCGTCCGGAGCTGCCCGTCTATGTCGCCGAGGACGACGTAATGAGTGCAATCGCCGGGTTCGATGTGCACCGCGGCGTGCTCGGTCTCGGCCTCAAACCCGATGTCAGCGACTGGCGCGCGCTGCTGACTGACTTGCCGGAGAATGCGCTGGTGGTCATCTGCGTCGGCATTTCCAACCACGACAATATCGGCTCGATTTTCCGCAACGCCGCAGCCTTTGGCGCTGCCGCGGTGCTGCTGGATGAAACCTGTTGCGACCCGTTCTACCGCAAGGCGCTGCGCGTCTCGGTCGGCGGAGTGCTGAAGGTTCCCTTTGCGCGCTTCACGGGGCTCGATGAACTCGGGGTAGCGCTGGCCGCATCAGGCTTCCGCCAGCTGGCACTCACGCCGCGCGGCGCGACGGATATCGCGCAGGTGCAACCCGGCGGGCGCCTGGCGATCTATCTCGGCGCGGAGGGCGAGGGCCTGCCCGACGCGCTGATGGCGCGCATGGAAACCGTGCGTATCCCCATCGCCAGCGATTTCGACAGCCTGAACGTCGCCGCAACCTCGGCGATTGTCCTGCACCGGCTGGCGGCGAGGCTCTGACCTGGGTCAGGCGCTTGACTGTGGCTGCCATGGGTCGAGTACTCTGACACCCGTCCGTGTGAAATCAGCGACGTTCCGGGTTACGACAGTCATGTTGTGCACGAGCGCAGTCGCGGCGATCAACCCATCCCGAAACGGATGCGGATCGGGCACCTGAAAGCCTGCGCTCACCAGCGCAACATCCATGTCGGCGGGCAATATCCTTCCGGCAAAGGCTGGGATGACATAGTCGCGAAGCCATTCGCGCAGCATGGCACCCTGCGCCGGGTCACGCCGCTCGGTGCGCAGCACACCCACCTCCAGCTCGTGGACAGTCACCACCGAGAGGAAAGCATCGTCGTCGCCTATGCTGCGAAACCACAGCGCGACATCCGGGTTTGCCTTGCCGCCCCGCACCTTGCGCAGTTCCGAGACAACATTTGTGTCGAGTATGTACACTCAATCGAACCCGTCGTAGCGCGCTGGCTCGCGCGATCTCGGAAACTCGACCTCGATATCCTCTACACCCGGAGGCATCGCAAGCATGTCGATCAGCGATCTGCGCTGCGCGGGCTCTTCTCCGAGCAGGCTGCGATACTCGTCGTAGCTCAACAGCACATGCGCAGGCTTGCCCCGGTCGGTGACGATCACCGGCCCGCCCGCCGCAGCGCGCTTGGCCCGCGCAAGATCCTGATTGAACTCGCGGCTTGTCAGCGTCGTGGTTTTAGGGATTTCATTCATGTAGCAACGTTACTACATTTCGAGGTGAGCAGCAATCGCCGCTCAATAATCCACCCTGACCAGATACAGCCCCTCGGGTGGCGCGAGGGCTGCACAGGCGGCGCGGTCGGTGACGTCGAGCGCGGCTTTCACGTCGCCCACCTGCCAGCCGCCCTCGCCGACCCGCTTCAGCGAACCGACCATAGAACGCACCTGATTGTGCAGGAAGGCGCGGGCAGAGGCATGCACCTCGATGAACTCGCCGGTGCGGATCACATCGAGCCGGTCGAGGCTGCGCACCGGGCTGTTGGCCTGACATTGGGTCGAGCGGAAGGTGGTGAAGTCATGCTTGCCAAGCAGCGGCTGCGCGGCGGCCTGCATGGCGTAAGCGTCGAGCTGCTTCGGCACCCACCACACCTTGCCGGCATGCAGCGCCGAATGCGCCCGGCGGTTCAGGATACGGTAAATATAGTGGCGCGCGGTGGCCGAGAACCGCGCATCGAACTCATCGCTGACAGCGGTGACATCGAGCACCGACACGCGCTCGCCATTCTGGCGCAGATGCGCGTTGATGGCATCGCGCACCTTGCCTGGCTTCCAATCCCTCGCGAGATCAAGATGCGCAACCTGACCAGAGGCATGCACCCCGGCATCGGTGCGGCCTGCACCCTTGAGGGTCACTGTCTCCGCCGTGAAAGCAAAGACCGCCTGCTCTATTGCGCCCTGAATGCTCGGCAGGTCCGCCTGCCGCTGCCAGCCGGCATAGCCAGCACCGTCATATTCGATATCGAGGCGGTAGCGGGGCAACCGCTCAAGCCGCCAGATCGGCCTTGAACGCCTGGGCGTAGACCAGATCGCCAACGTAAGGCGCATCGCCCCAGGCCAGCGCCTGCAGCGCCTCGCACTGGAACTCGCTGGCAAAGCCAGCACCGCGTGCATGGTTGTAGCCGAAGCGGCCGTAATAGGCGGGATCGCCCAGCACGATGGAGAGGATTTCGCCGGCAGCCTTCAGGCGAACATGCGCCTCACGAACCAGCGCGCCGCCAATGCCGGTGCTGTGGAACTCGGGCTCGACGGCCAGCGGCGCCAGGGCAACGGCCGGCGTAGAGATGCCGCCATTCTCGACATAGACGCGCGAAAACAGGATGTGGCCGACAATCTGGCCCTCATCTTCGGCAACCAGCTCAAGAACGGTGTTGCCGCTGTCGACAAGCGCCTCGACCAGTCCGGCCTCTGCGGCCTGACCGAATGCGTGTTCCTCAACGGCGCGGATTGCGTCGCGGTCGCGCGGGGTCGCGGTACGGATGGACAGCATGCTCATTTCAATAGACTTCCTTTGGTCAACTTCATGCCGCGCAGCAATTCCTGCCCGGACATCGGTTTGCCTCCCGCTTTCTGTACCTCCACCAGACGCACCGCGCCGCCCAGACAGGCGACAGTCAGCGCGTCGTCAATCAGTTCGCCCGGCGCTCCATTGCCGGATGCCAGTTCTGAACGCAGTACCTTGAGACGCTCACCCTGCGCTTCACACCACGCGCCGGGAAAAGGCGAAAGCCCCCGGATCGCATTGTGCACATCTTGCGCCGGTCTGGCCCAATCAATCCGCGTCTCGGCCTTGTCGATTTTGTGGGCGTAGATCACGCCCTCCGATGGCTGTTGCGCGAAGGTGAGGGTGCCCGCCTCCAGCTTCACCAGCGCCTCCACCATCAGCGTTGCACCAGCAGTGGAAAGCGCGTCATGCAACTCGCCGGTGGTCATGTTCGGGCCGATGGCGACGCGCGCGGTCAGCGCAACCGGGCCGGTGTCCAGCCCCTTCTCCATCTGCATCACCATCATGCCGGTCTCGCTGTCGCCCGCCATGATCGCGCGCTGGATCGGAGCAGCCCCGCGCCAGCGCGGCAGCAGCGAGCCATGACCATTGAGGCAGCCGAGCCGCGTGCCATCAAGGATCGACTGTGGCAGCAAAAGACCATAGGCGACGACCACTGCAACATCTGCCTTCAGGTCACGAAACGCAGTCTGCTCGGCCTCGCCCTTCAGCGAGGCAGGGTGGCGAACCTCGATGCCCAGGCGCTCGGCTTCCTTCTGCACGGGCGACGGGATCAACGCCAGACCACGCCGCGCTGCAGCACTCGGGGCTCGCGTATAGACGCAGACGATCTCATGTCCCGCCGCATGGATGGCGGCGAGCGTTGGCACGGAAAAATCCGGCGTTCCCATGAAGATGACGCGCAGGGACATTGGTTCGTCGTGGTGAATCGGAAGAGCGTGAGATAGGCCAGCCGGGCCGGAGATTCAAACGAAATGGCGGATTATCGCTAACGGCCAACCCTCAAAACAGGGGCAGCCCGACGTCTGCTAGAGTTGATTGATGTATGCCGCCACAGTGAGCCCTAAAGCCATTGGCCCCACCCAAAAGCCCACCAATTGGGTTTCGCTTTCACCCGTCCAGCAATAGAGGCCGATGAGCAGCAGAACGCTCAGGACCACCAGGGCGGCAACTCCGACAGCCGGAAAGACAGCCACAATGAAGATTGCAAACACCGCATAAGCCGCATTGAACACTGCCCACAACAAGGTGATTTGCTGAAACGTTAAGAAAATGCGCGGGACTTTAACGATTTGTGGCTTCAGGCAGTTGGCCTTGTCCTTGGCAGGCTGCCTCGACTGGCACACGACCATGTCGCGCTCCAGATTCCAGATGGCGCGTAGACACGGGCAGAATGAAACCTTGATCGCCGGCTATGGCGTCCAGAACAGAGTCCCGGAGACCCACAGCCCGATGCCCAATGCGATCGGCCCAAAAATTACCCCCGCCCATTGTGGTTCGTTGCCCAGCCAGAAGACGAAGCCGATGAATATTGAAACGCCGAGGATCACCAGGACAGCACCTGCGGCGCCCGGGTACGTAATCATGAGCGCGAGTGCCATCACCAGATGCGGAATGTAGAGCGCGCCCCACAGAATGGCCAGCGGCACCATCCAGCAAACGATGCCTCGCGCTGTCCCCACCAGAAAATCCCAAGCAAATACAATTGACGATTGAACGGTCATCCCGGCCACTACTCAAAATTGAACAATGTTCAAAATTAGTTGTGACTGACTGCCAAATCGTAAAGAAAATGCGGGGGATTTTAGTGAATGTGGCTCACGCCACCTTGCCGGCTCGGTCCTTGGCGAGCTTCTTGAACTTGCGCACGACCATGTCGCGCTTCAGCTTCGAGATGTGATCGATGAACAGCACGCCGTTCAGGTGGTCAATCTCGTGCTGCAAGCAGGTCGCCAGCAGGCCGTCAGCCACTGTCTCCTGCTGCTTGCCGTTGCCATCGATGTAGCGCACGGTCACCGACGCCGGGCGCTCCACCTCGGCATAGTAATCCGGGATCGACAGGCAGCCCTCTTCATAGACGGAGAAGTCGTCACCCCTGGCGACAATCTCGGGGTTGATGAAGATTTGCGGCTCGTTCGGTTCGTCTTCCTTCGAGAGGTCAATCACCAGCATCTGCAACGGAACGCCGACCTGGATGGCGGCGAGCCCGATGCCCGGCGCGTCATACATGGTCTCGAACATGTCTT
>CAYZQP010000069.1:0-14392 GCA_964480545.1 uncultured Mesorhizobium sp.
CACCGGCTCGGCGATCCGAGCATTGCTTGATCTCGCGCCGAAGACCGCGCGACGCATCGGATCGGACGGCGCGGAAACCGACGTGCCGCTGGATCAGGTAAAGGCTGGCGACCTCTTGCGCATTCGCCCCGGCGAAGCCGTGCCGGTGGATGGCGTGGTGAGCGAGGGCCGCTCGTCGGTCGATGAATCAATGATCACCGGCGAGCCGGTGCCGGTGGAGAAACACGAGGGCAGCGCGGTCACCGGCGGCACCCTGAACAAGAATGGCGCGCTGGTCATGCGCGCCGAGAAGGTCGGCGCTGACACCATGCTGTCGCGCATCGTTGACATGGTGGCGAAGGCGCAGCGCTCGCGCGCGCCGATCCAGAGCCTGGCCGACCGCGTCGCTGCCTGGTTCGTACCGACCGTGGTGTTGATCGCGATCCTGGCCTTCATCGTCTGGGCATTCTTCGGGCCGCCGCCGCCAATGGTCTATGCGATTGTTGCAGCCGTTTCAGTGCTGATCATCGCCTGTCCCTGTGCGCTGGGTCTGGCGACGCCGATGTCGATCATGACCGCGACCGGACGCGGGGCGCAGGCCGGTGTGCTGGTGCGCGACGCCGAGGCGCTGGAGCTGTTTGCCGGCGTCGATACGATCATTGTCGACAAGACGGGCACCCTGACAGAAGGCAAGCCGGTGCTGACCGATGTGGTCACTGCCGATGGCATCAACGGAGACCAGATGCTGGCGCTGACCGCCAGCCTTGAAAAGACGTCCGAGCATCCGCTGGCCGAGGCGATTGTTGCGGGGGCCGAGGCCCGCGGCCTGAAGCTCGGGCCGGTTGCCGACTTCACCTCCATCACTGGCAAGGGTGTCACCGGCACGATCGGCGGCAGGAAGCTCGCGCTCGGCAACCTCGCGATGATGACTGAAGCCGGGGCCGCCGGTCTGACGGAGCAGATCGACGCGCTGTCCAGCCAGGGCAAGACGGCGATGTATGTCGCCGTCGATGGCAAGGCCGCGGGGATCATCGCGGTGGCCGATCCGATCAAGACAAGCGCCGCCGAGGCAATCCGCACGCTGCACGAGCAGGGCCTCAAGATCATCATGGCAACCGGCGACAATGAGCGTACGGCCAAAGCCGTTGCGGCGAAGCTCGGCATAGATGAGGTCCGCGCCGGCATGTCGCCGGAGGGCAAGAAGGCGCTGGTCGATCAGCTCCGCGCGAGCGGCGCCAGGGTTGCGATGGCCGGTGACGGCGTCAACGACGCGCCGGCGCTCGCCTCGGCAGATGTCGGCATCGCCATGGGCACCGGTGCCGATGTGGCGATGGAGAGCGCGGGCATCACCTTGGTGAAGGGCGATCTTGCCGGCATCGTGCGCGCCCGCAAGCTGGCGACGAGCACCATTCGCAACATCAAGCAGAATCTGTTCTTTGCCTTTGTTTACAACGCAGCGGGTGTGCCTATTGCAGCCGGTGTGCTCTATCCGCTGACCGGCTGGTTACTGTCGCCCATGCTGGCGGCAGCAGCGATGAGCCTGAGTTCCGTGTCGGTGATCGCCAACGCGCTCAGGCTCAGGGGATTGAAACTCGGGTAGACGCTCAGTCCCTGCTCTGGTCGGTTACCCGGTTGGTCAGGCAGCCCAGTCCCTCAACTTCAACTTCGCAGATGTCGCCATGCTTCATGAACAGTTGTGGCTTGCGGGCCATGCCGACACCTGCGGGGGTTCCCGTCACGATGACGTCGCCAGCCTCCAGTGTCATGACCTCGCTGATAATGGACACAAGCGTCGCGACATCGAAGACCATATCCGACGTGCTTGCGGTCTGGACCGTTGTACCGTTGAGCCGTGTTTCGATCCTGGCACCGGTCATCCCGGGAGCCAGTTCATCGGCACTTACAAATGAGGGGCCGAAGCTGCCTGTACCGTCGAAGTTCTTTCCCATTGTCCATTGAGGCGCTTTGGTCTGGTAGTCGCGCACAGACGCATCGTTAAAAATTGAGTAACCTGCAATGTAATCGAGCGCCCGGGACTTCTCGATTTCGCGTCCCCGCTGGCCGACAATTGCAACCATCTCGCCTTCATAGTCGAGCTGGGTGGAGCAGAGTGGCCTGATGATGTCCTGTTGATGCGCGATCAGGCTTGAGGCGAAACGCGCGAAGATCGTCGGATATTCCGGCTGCTTGAATCCGCTTTCCGAGGAGTGATCGACGTAGTTGAGGCCGACACAGATGATCTTGCCCGGGTTGGAGATCAGCGGCAAATATTTGATGCTTGCCGGATCGACGAGCGCATCGGAGCGCGCGCTGGCGACAGCGCGTTCTGCAGCGGCAACGGCTTCGACACCGCCCTGGATGAAAGCCAGTGGATCACGCGGGAGTTGCGGAGCTGCAATGGAAAGATCGATGAGGTCATCTCCCCGGTGAATGGCGATGGTTTGCGAGTTGCCTCGCTGGATTGTCGAGAAGCGCATATTGGTTCCAGTGCTTTGCAGAAAAGTGCGAGCGGGAGCGTTGCAAGCCGGGAGCCTCCGGCTTTGCAAGCGTCCGATGTCGGTCAGCTCAGGCGAGCAGGCAGGTCGGCCTCAATATCAAACAGCCGCGCTGCGTTGGTTGAGACCATCTTGCGAATGTCATCGTCGGAATAGCCCAACGAGATACACATCCGGATGCCCTCGGCCATGCCCTCTACCGGGCCGATATTGTTGATCTGTCCGAGGTCCGAACAGAGAATGGTGCTGTCGACACCGGCTGCCCTGATCTGCGCGTCCAGTTGTGACTCGTCGAACAACTTGAATCGCGACCCTTCAACGAACAGCGACAATGAGTGCTCGATATGCGCGCCAAGTGCCGCCAGTCCTTTGACATCGTTGAGGGAGGCGTCGATCACCTCTTCCGGATGGTTGACCAGAAGCCGGCTCACGCCACGTCGTTTCGCCTCCTCGAAGACGAGCCAGATCTCGCTGACATGCAAATGACCGGCGGCTAGAACCATGTTGCTGGATGCAATGACATCCAGCACGGCCTTCATGTCGTCCCGCACGACACCATCCTGCGTTGCCAGCACAGGCGTTATCGGCAGGCTCGCCTTGCCGACGCCGGGATGGGCAAAGCTTGCTGTCTTCTGCCAGTGGAGATGATTTGCCGCCGCCAGTGTGGGGAGCCAGACAATCTTGCCTCCCATCACTGCCGTGTGTTCAACGGCGTACGGGTTCAGTCCGCCAACGACATTGTTGAGGACGATCCCGGAGTACACCCTCGTCCCGAGATCCCTGAAGTTGTCACGGATCAGAGCGGCTGTGGCGACGCCGCTGTAATCATGGTCCTTGGTGATGACGGCTGCGAGGCCACGGGCAGACGCCTGTCTGGCAAGCTCGACATGGTCAAGCAGGCGGGCAGCAGATGATGGCCCACTATGAACATGCGGGTCGACTGCTCCGTGAAGGAGCGCGGATACGCGCTCCTCAATCCGGGTTTCCTGTGTGGTCAAGATACACCTCTCATGCCAGCGGGGAAAAGGCTGTCTCTTTTACGCGCATCAGCACGAAGAGAGACACGAGCGCACCGGCGATCACGAAGTATGCCGTCGAGATCGGATTGCCGGTATAGGTTGCAAGCGACTGCGCGATGAATGGCGCAAACCCTCCCAGGACAGCGTGTGCCATGTTGTACGCTATCGACAGACCCGAGTACCGGACCTTTGTCGGGATGAGTTCGACCAGCAGAGCCGGCAATGGTCCGAAATACAGACAGAGGATGACGGTCATTGCGCAATGCGCCAGCAGCGCGCTCTGGTAGCTGCCAGAGTTCAGCAGGTGGAAGATCGGGATGACGCAGATGATCGTCAGCACCAGGGAAGCGAGGAGAAACGGCTTGCGTCCAAAGCGGTCTGACAAAAGACCGACAAAGGGCGTGACCAGCAGGGTCACCACGAGACCCCAGATGTTGATCGACAAGGCTTGCCCTATCGGAAGCTTGGCGACCGTAGAGAGATACGTGACGATATAGACCAGAAACACCCAGGACGCGATCGCGTGGTAGACCGTGATACCCAGTACGGTGAACACGGCTCCCCGGTTGTTGACAAGCGTGTCCCTCAGCGGCGCCTGAACAGTTTCGCCGGACTGTTGAGCCTTCGCGAAGCTTGGCGTCTCCTCGAGATTGCGGCGAATGATGATGCCAACGCCGGCCACAACAACGCCGAGAAGCAACGGAACGCGCCAGCCCCACTCGAGCATCGCCTCGGCGCCGAGCGTGGTGTTCAGCAGGGATACAATCCCGGCACCAATCAGGAAGCCTGCTGCAACGCCGGTTATGTGGAGACTGCCAAAGGCACCGCGACGGTTCGCCGGCGCGTACTCAACAACGAAAGACGCCGATCCGCCCCACTCTCCGCCGGAGGCAAAGCCCTGCACGAGACGCAGTGCAACCAGAAGGATCGGCGCAACAATGCCGGCCGAGGCGTATGTTGGCAGCAGGCCCATGCAGAATGTTGCGGCCCCCATCAACAGCATCACGCCGGACAGTGCATTGCGCCGTCCGTACTTGTCGCCGAGATGTCCGAATACGATGGCACCCAGCGGTCGGGCCACGAAGCCAGACCCAAAAACCGCGAGCGTCAGCAGAATGGCGACACTGGGCGTCTGCGCCGCAAAAAACAGTTTGGAAATAATCGGCACCAGAAAGGCATAGATCGCAAAGTCGTACCATTCGAGTACGTTTCCGACAGTCCCGGCGATAACCGCCTTCGTCCTCGATTGTCTGGTGTGGGGCTCCCCTGAGACCCCGGTTGAACTAACCATTTGAACTCCTCCTGAAATACTGAAATTCGTCAGACTGTCGGCACCAGACCCTGCGATTGTCCCTCTGGCACCGGCCCGTACTCGTCCTGGTTCACCGCGAGAAACAGGTAGTCATCCCGAACGGGCGCGAAGAAATCGATATTGAGCACGACCTCGTCGCCGATGGTCCAGCCGGTGTGCGGTACACCGCCGGGTATCCGCACAGCTGATCCGGCCGGCAGAACGTACTCCTCATCGCCGATCTGCATGCCGAGTGTGCCCGTGACGATCAGCACCAGCTGATCGAACGGGTGCGAGTGCGGAGCCTTGCGTGGCGCGTCTGGCTGATGCCAGTTGATCGCGGCTATGCCCGCATCCGAGCGAATTGCTGTCCGGGCAAGCTTGCCATCCCAAAGAACCTCCTTTGGCATCTCGGCAAACCTGAAAACACGCGGCTTCAAAGACACATTTTCCTCCACCCTATAAATCCGATCCGATCTGATTTTTTCCGATCAGATCGGATTACGAGCATTGAACTCCTTCTGTCAAGGAGTAAAAGACGGTGTGTCGAGGAAGCCGGTTTGAATACACGAATGGATGTTGCGCCTGTCAGGCCAAAGCCAATGGGCGACGCTGCATATCAGGCTGTGCTGTCGAAGCTGCTGTCGGTGGACATCGCGCCGGAAGAGCGCATAAGCGTTGACGGGTTGTGCCGTGAGCTGGGATTCTCGCAGACACCACTTCGGCAGGCCCTGACGCGACTGGAGGCTGAAGGCCTGGTCACCAAGACGCATCTGGTCGGCTATCGGGCCGCGCCGGAAATGACGCGCACCAGGTTTGACCAGTTCTACCAGACCAGAATGCTGCTTGAACCACATGTTGCCGAGCAGGCAGCACTGCTCATGTCAAAGCAGGACCTCGATAAACTGGAGGTTTTTGCCAGGGAGTCGCTGGCCGATAGCCCGGAGGACGCTGATCGTCTGGTGCATGTGATGAACGCAGACACCGAGTTCCACCGGCTCATCGCCAATGGCAGCGGCAATACGGTGATCGCAGGTATTCTCGACACACTGCGCGTGCAGATCCAGTTCACCTTGTTCCGGCGCAGCCGCCTGTTCATCTCGGCCAAACCGGCAGGTGCCGAGCATCTCAATATCCTGACCGCGTTGCGCAATCGAGACGGCGCGCGCGCGGCCCAGCTCATGCGAGATCACCTCGCCGCGTCGCGCTCCAGATACTGGCCTGAATAGCTTCAGGCCATGCCCGGCGTGAGCAGTCCCTTGCGCTGCTCGACCAGATCACCGATGCGCTGACGGCGACGGAAGGCCATGAACGCCGCGCCGGCTAGACCTAGACCGAGCAATGCCGAGCCCCAGGTTGCCCAGCTCAGATAGCGGCCAATCTGGTGATACATGCGCGGGTTGGTCGACGGCCAGGCCTGCGGCGGAGGTGTCAGGCCTTTGGCAGCGACCCATTCACGGATGATGTCGACCCGCTGCTGGTGGCCTTCGCCCTCGATGTGTGCGGCTGTCTTGATTGCCGCAAGATAGCGCGCGGCATTCTCCGGCCGGTTCTCGATATAGGCGATCTGGGCCAGCGCGTAGCCGGCGTCATCCACCTCGACCCGGGCGCGCGACGGTGCGCCGAAAGGCGAGCTGCCTGATCGCGCATCTGGAATGAGACCAGCGGCCGGAGCACCTTCAGTCACCGCTTCGAGCTTCGCCCTCATCGTCGTATCGAAACTGGAGGCGGCGGTTTCCTTCACGGAGAGGTATGGTGCGCGCGCAGCCATGGCGATGGGCACGAAAATCAAGGCAGCGAAGGCGTAAGATGCGATGTCCGCATATCTTTTGCTGGCTTTGGCCCTGACGATGATCAGGATGAAGATTGCAGGCATGAACAGACTGAACCCGAACGGAACACCAGGCCCCCTCAGCGTGTCGTCGACATCAAGATACATCATGTCCGAGGTCATGCCGACATTGGTGAAGGCGGTGTTCGCATCAACCGCCGGCATCAGGAACTTCGCGGCGAAGTAATAGCAGATGCCAGCGATTACCAACGCGCCGAGTGCGCTGGCAGCAAGGACGAACGAGCGGCGACCTGCGGCGTCGGCGACAGCCTGACCATCCCTGGCTGCAAACGAGGTTGACCCGGCGCGCGCGTTGTCCAGCATGGATTGCTGCACCCGGCCCTGGGCAAGCGCCTCCTGGGCCGCACGGATGCGGTTGCGGCGCTCGGTCATCCTGGTCACGAGCGTGTCGGAAATCGGCGCAAGAGCAGCAAGCGCAACGCCGAAGATCAGGGCCACCCAGGCGAGGATGGAATTGTTGGCGAAGTTGCGCATGACCGTGGCTCGCGCCGCGTCTCCCTGACCACCACGCGCTGCCACGTAGTCGCGCACGGTATCGAGGCGTTTACGGTCGGTGCGGGACGGCTTGAACCCCGAGGCGTCGACCTCTGCCAACGCAGCCTGTGCTTTTGCAGTGTCGCCGCGCAGCGCATACTCCTGCGCCATGACATAGGCCTTCGCACCTTCCATGCCGACAGGTTCCGGTATGACAGCAAGCGTATTGGTGCGTTGCGAGGGATCGTCGCGCAGAGCGCTGCGGCTGCTGCGGATGAAGACGTCGGTGCGCGTTGGCTTCGAGTTCGGCTCAAGCTCATGGAAGCTGTAGGCGCGGTAAACAACATCACCGCCCTGAGACGGTCCCATAGCCTTGACGATCGGGCCGCCGATCACGGAAAGGACCATCGGCCCGAGGAAGAACATGGCAGGATAGATCAGGAGACTGAATTTCCGTTTGCTCATGATTGGCGACCGGATGATCGCGATGACCACCATGATGGCGAGCATCCCTCCCCAGCCTGGGAAGTTGAACCCGAGCAGATGCCATGGGAAGGCGAAGAAGGCTGCAATCAGGCCGCCCAATGCCCAGCGCCTGCGCCAGACAGCGGCCACGCCGACCACCCAGAGGATCGGCAGAAAATCCGTATTGGCGCGTATCTGACTTGCCTCGCTTGCCGTGAGCGGAATCCCGCGAGGCTGCGTAAACGGCGCAAGTCTCGCCATCGCGTCGGGCACATAGATCATGTTGCCGAGCGCCTTGACCGACTGAGGATCGGCCGGCCAGTAGAGATAGACAAAGGCGGCGACCATCAGACCGATGAACCCGATCAGTTCGCCGGTCAGGCGCATCGGGCCAATATTCTCCATGAACCCTTCGCGCGCAGAGGAAGGATTTGCTTCAGGTTCGGGCTCCGGGGCTTTTCCATTTTTCGGGATTGCCGGCATGCCGAAAAGCTGACCGGAAGCGGCCTCCGGCTCGCGACCATTCTCGCGGAGCAGCCCGGCGAAAGCGGCTCTGGCAGGAGAACCTGCAGCCCTATCCGTCGGCGCGGTGGTGCCTGCGCCGGCGCTCCATGGGGTTCGCCGGGGCGGCTGGGCGGACTGACCGGAAGGCTCTGCCTGCCCGGTGGCACCGGGGCCCCATGCTGCGCGAGCCATTGGCGCTGGCTGGGCCGGGGTTGAAGTGATTGGTGCCTGAGCGGCATCAGCCATATCGCCGGGTCCCCAGGGTGCGCGGATCAGGCCTGTGAGGGGATCGGGCTTCGGTGCCGGACGGGATGGCGCTGCTTGAGCACCCTGCCCCCAGGGTGTGCGAGCCGGCGCGGCACCCTGCTCTACTGGCGCAGCACCGGCAGGCGCTATCCGGCGCGTGAATTCGGCGAGGGCTTCGGCGAGGGCCGGCGAGAGATTGGTCGCGGGTTCGGCCAGGTCTTGCCAGCCCAGCGGGTTAACTGTCGGCTCGGGGTCGGTGCCAGACTGCGCCTTTGGCGACTGCGGCACTTCTACCGGCGTTTCAATCGCAAGCGTTTCGGGTCCAGCGCTTGTTGTATCGGACTGTGATACGGCTGTTGCCTGCTCGATGGCTACCTGCTCGACCGGAGAGTCCGAAACCGGGGTGTCTGGCGAAGTCTCGAACGTGGACAATATCTGCGCAATGGACGCCGGCAGTGCGGCATCATCGGCCGGCTCTGCGGTGATTGGTGCCACTGGCGCTGCGGTAACCGGGTGGACTGGCTCTGCTATGGAACTCTGTTCACCCTCCTGGTCTGGGTTTGCGTCGAACTCTGTACGCCCGTCGAAAGCAGGCTCATCCCCGGCAGCAGGCTTATCTGCCCGGGCGATAACGGACGCAGAAAGACCGGGCTCTTCCAGAACCTGAGCCGTCTCAGCCTGAAAGGCTTCGACCTGTGGTGCCGACGGCTCGGCTGCGGTTACTGGCTGGCTGGTTCCAGGTTCCGTTTCAGGCTCCGGGCGCGCAATATCAATCCGTCTGACCGGCATATCCGGCTGGGCTGTCGCCGGGCTGGCCGGCTGGTTTGCACCTGTCGCCGGGCTGGAAGGCTCCGGTGGCGTCTGGATGTCGGACTGGCGGGAACTCCACTGCGCCGGCTCAGCCCTTGGCGCTTCTGCGGACTTCTTAAAGCCCGAGAAGACACCGCGCAGCGGTGCTGGTTGCGCGGTTGGCTGAATTGCGCCCTGGCGCTTGCCGAACGACATCGAAAATCACCGTGGAGTTAGGCGGCCTTGTCAGATCTGGCTTGACCAATGGCGCGCACGCCCTCGGCCATCTCGTTTCTCAGACGCTCAAGCTCCACAATGGCGCCCTTGCGCTTCGCGGCGCCATCCTGATGCTCGCGACGCACATCGGTCAGCGTGAGCAGGATCTTGTCGTGGACGTGGCGCAGCGTATCGATGTCGACGACGAGACGTTGCCCGGCGCGCGCGGTGTTGACCGAGTTCTGATGCAGCAGGTCGGCGTTGCGCTTCATCAGCGTATTGGTTGCGTCGTCAATGGTGTTGGCGAGATCAACCGCATTCTTCTGCTCGTCCAGTGTCAGCGCCAGCATGAAGGAGCGCTTCCACGCCGGCAGCGTGAGCTGGCGGATGGTCTGGAACTTGTCGATCAGCGACAGGTTGTTGGCCTGGATGATGCGAACCATCGGCAGCATCTGCATGGCGGCGTGCTGCAGCACCTCGAAATCGTCGGCGCGCTTGGCCAGCTGGTTGCGCGAGGCCTCAAGCAACGCAATACGCTCGTTATTCTCCATGGTCGGCTCGGCGTGGGCCAGTTTGCCCAGTTCCGCATCAAGATCGCCAAGGCGAAGATGCACCGCCTTCACGTGCTGGCCGAGCACTGCGTGTTCCTGACGGACACCTTCATACATGGTCTGGTAGTCGGTGTTGCGCTGGTTCAGTGTTTCAGCCGTGGTCTCCACCTGGCCGACGAGCTTGTCGACCTGGTTCTTGACCGTCTCGAAACGGCCCATGGCCTTTTCCTTGGTCATCAGGAGGCGCTTGAAGAGCCCGCCGAGGATGGGTGTGCGGGTCAGTTCGTTGTTCAACTGGTCGAGATCAAACTGCTGCGCAGTGACGACGATGCCGTTCAACTGCTTGCCGGTCTCATCCAGGTCCGTGGTGCGTGCTGCCGCGAGGATCTCGTCGGTATAGGCGGCAGAGCTCTCGGCAACCCTGGAGCCGAAGGTCTGGATCGACAGCGGCGAGTAGAAGTCGATGCTGTCTGCCAGTTGCTTGACTGTGGCATCAACCGGTTCGGCGGAAACAGCCGGCTGGGCAACAGTGACGGGATTGTTCGGAGCCTCGACGACCGACAAGGTCACATCGAGCACGGGCGCGGTGGTCGTCTGTGTCATGAGAGTTCCTGCTTGAGGTAGGAAATGAGGTTGTTGTTGGACTCGGCAAACTTGCTGACAGCAATGCGCTGCTCGCGCGGATCGGTGGTATGGGCGACGGCCAGAACATTGCGCTGCCAGAGTGGCAACAGCAGCGTTTCGACATCGGTGACGCGATCCAGCGCGCCAGCCAGCACCTGCCGCGCCATGCTGATCTGCTCGATCGTCAGCATGTTCGAAGCGTGGATCGCCATGATGTTGGACAGGCGGCGCTCGAAGCGCGAGACGACGAAAGCCTCGGCGTTCATGTTAGCGGCCAGAAATGCTTTGGCCTCGGCGATCAGATCATTCAGGCGGTCCTGCTCGATAATGAGCTCGGTGCGCGCCTCTTCAAGCAGGCGGCGGACTGTCTTGCCATTGCTGGCGGCAAGGCGCAGCTGGCTGATCTGCAAAAGCACCGACTGGCTTGCCAGTTCGAAATTCAGACGTGCCTCGACATCGGCGCCGGTCATGCGCGAGAAGAAGCCCTGCTTTGCCAGAACCTGGCTGTGGTCCATGCTCTCAAGCGTCTTCACGGTTACAGCAACCTGACGGGTGATGTCCTTGACCGGGGCAACCTGCAGCAGCTGGAGATCGAAGGTCGGCCCTTTGGCAGCCTCGTCCAGCGCGGCCACTGCTGCCTCGTTCATCACCTCAAATCGAGGACGCGCCGGCTGCCGCGAAGTCTGCGGCGCAGGAGACAAAGCTGCTGATGGAATACCGGTATGCAATCGCCTAACCCAAGCCCCAGGCTAAAAACTCCCTTTCCTAACCTGAGGACGGATAAAGAATAGTTACAGCGAATGCTGAAATAGACGCGTTCCAGAGATATGAAGTCAGAGAACACCTGACCGCCAATACATATCGCGAGGTGCTGCATACGCGGTTTGACGCCCAGACAGTCTCAAATCTCCGCCACTTTTTCGTCCGCGCGGATCAGCTTGATATCCGCGCCGGCGGCCCAGGCGGCGATGTCTTCGCGCCGCAGAGCTGCCGCCATCATGTCCGGGAAAATATCCGGCGTGCAGGAAAACACCGGAATGCCGAGTGCCGCAACGGCAGCCGACATTTGCGGATCATAGGCCGGGCGGCCTTCGTCGCTCAGCGCCAGCAGCACGATCACGTTGACGCCGGAGCGCACCATCGCCGCCAGCCGCTGCAGCATTTCCTGGCCGTTGCCGCCCTCATAGAGGTCGGTGATCATGATGAAATGCGACTTGGACGGCCGCTCAAGCTTGTCGGCGCAGTAAGCCACCGCGCGGTTGATGTCGGTGCCGCCACCGAGCTGCACGCCGAACAGAACCTCGACCGGGTCCTGCAGCTCTTCGGTCAGGTCAACAATCGAGGTGTCAAAGCAGACCAGCTTGGTCTGCACCACCGGCAGCGAGGCCATCACGGCGGCGAAGATCGAGGCATAGATCACCGACGGAGCCATTGAGCCAGACTGGTCGACGCATAGCATCACCTCGTCGAGATCAACGATGCGGCGCTGCTTGCGCATGAAGCCGACCAGCTTGTCGGGCACGATGGTTTTGTGCTCGGGCTGGTAGTGGCGCAGGTTGGCCGCGATGGTGCGCCGCCAGTCAATGTCGCGCGGGCGCGGGCGGTTGGTGCGCTTCGACTTGTCGACCGCACCCCGGATCGCCTCCGAGGTCTTGCGCTCCAGCCGCTCCATCAGTTGCGCGACGATCTCGGAGATGACCTGCCGCGCCATGTCCTTGGTCTTGGACGGCATGATGTTGCGCAGTGAAATCAGGTCGGCGACGAGGTTCACATCTGCCTCGACCGCTTTCAGGAATTCCGGCTCCATCAGCATCTGCTTGAGGTCGAGCCGCTCGAACGCATCCTTCTGCACGATCTGCACGACCTGCGAGGGGAAGAAGTTCCGGATGTCGCCCATCCACTGCGCCACGCGCGGCGCGGAGCCGCCCAGCCCGCCCTTGCGCTTGCGCGAGTCCTTCTTGTCGTCGCCATCGCCATAAAGCGCGTTCAATGCGCCGCAGATCTGCATGTCCTGTTTGGACAGGCATTTGGGTTGATCCTCATCGGCGCCGACCGCCATGCGCCACCGCCGCTCGCGCTCCTGCTCGGGAGAGAGTTTTTCTTCGATCTGGTCAGTCACCCGTTGTGCCCCCTGGAAGATGCCCCCTCACCGTCGCGCTGCGCGCGCCACCTCTCCCCCATTTTATGGGGGCGAGGAACCCAGGTTCTGAGATGTACGATACTTTTCCAGCTTGGGTTCCTCGCCCCCGCAAAGCGGGGGAGAGGTGGCGCGCGCAGCGCGACGGTGAGGGGGTTCTTTGCAATCCCATCACCCAGCCCCCACCAATATGCCCCGGAGCACGCCGAGATGTGTGCGCCAGCCAGCCCCGCCATCCGGCGCGACGGTGAGCGAGGCCGGCAGCTTGCCGGCGCGGCCAAGCACCGCTTCAATCAGCCGCTTGCGCTCCATCTTGTCGAGCGAGGAGAAGGTGCGCCGAAACAGCGGCAGGTTCTCGATGAAGGCGTCCGGGTCGAGCCCGGAGAGCCAGCGATCAACCGCCCCGCGCAGAGCCTCATCATAGATCAGCCGCTGCCCGGCAGCCGAGAAGAACCCGTCGAAGAAACCGGCGGCGTCGATGATCGGCGTGCCGGGCGAAAGCTTGCGTTCCAGCAGAAGCGCGGCCTCATCGGGGCCGAGCGCCTCGGCCTCGTAGAGCAGATGCGCAGCACAGCCGGCCACCAGCGCCGTGGAACGCGAATTGTCGACAATGTCATGCAGGCCCTTGCGCCAGACCTCGGTGACATCGGCGCTAGCCTCGATCAGGTTGATTGCCGCATTGGCCCCGCGCAGCGCCGCAGACAGCGCGTTGGCCGCATCCGCGTCGAGGTCGCGTGCCGAATGCGGCAGCGAGATAGAGGCTTCGACGACCAGTCGCTCGAGCAGCCCGCGCAGCCGGCTGGCATCCGAGCCGCGCGCATCGCCGTAGCGCGAGATGTCGGCAAGCGGCGGGATCGAGTCCAGCATCTGCTGGACGTTGTTGGAAAGTGCGGCGCGCTTTTCCAGCGCCGACAGACCTGCGGCCGCAGCTTCCGAAAGGTCGGCGGTGATCGCGCCCTGCACCAGCCTGGCCAGCGCATCCAGCGTCTGCGCTTCGCTGAGCACCTGGATCAGCTTGCCGTTGGCGGCCTTTTCGATGGTCGGGCCGTGCACCAGATTTTCGACCAGCCGCACCGCATATTCCGGCTCCCAGCGCAGCATCCAGCGCTCGCGGAACGTACCGCGGCTCCTGCCCACATCGATGAGCGAGCCCCACGGCACGCCGAGCACGTTGAGCCGGTGGAGCAGCGTCGAGCGGTAAAGTCCGCTGTCAGAGCGCAGGTCGACGGCAAGCTCGCGCTCCAGTGCCTCGGGTTTCAGCCGCGCCTCGCGCTGGCAGCGCTGCATGTCCTCGATCAGCGGCGCGAGCGGTACATCGGGCGGGATTTCGCCGACCTCGTTGCCGAGCAGAAGCTGCGCCTCGATCAGCTTCCACAGCGCCGGGTCGCCGTTGAACAGCGCCGAGACGGAGGCCTCGTGCAACTCCTCGAACCCGGCGCGCGGCCGTTCGCGGATGGCCGCCAGCGCCTTGGCCAGCCGCTCGGCCTCGATCAGCGACGCCGTAGAAATCAGGTGGCCCTTTTCGCGCAGCACATTGGCGATGCGCGCCAGCCACACACTGGAAGCGTCGTTGCGATGGCGCATCTGCCACAGATGCTTGCTCCAGCCGGGCGCTGCGACACCCGCGCCATATCCCATGCCGAAGGCAAGGCGCGGGCTGGTCCACGGTGCCCAGGTCATCGCCGCCTTCTTGCGCGACATGCCCTTCAGCAGCGCCTGATCGTCCTTCCTGGTGACCTTGGCTCTCAGC
>CAYZQP010000069.1:14402-15262 GCA_964480545.1 uncultured Mesorhizobium sp.
ACGTGCCACGCGCCGCAAACAACAGCCAGCGGTCCGTCAAACTCCTTCTCGGCATCGGCGATTGCCAGACGCATATGCGCCTCGCGCTTCTGCTCGAATTCGGGCAGACCGGCTTCTCCTTCCCGCAAGGCGGTCATCGCGTCAGCGACGGCTGCGAAGATCGGGCCGGGCTCGGGGTTCTGCTCGATCACGTCAGACCACCAGCTCTCGCCATCCTCGTAGCCCGCAGCCTGCGCCAGCGTGCCGATCGGGTCGCGGATATAGCCGGGCTCATCCGCTGTCTCGTCGGCCAGATGTTCGGCCTCCGCCTCCTGCTCTGGCGAGAAATCCACCGCTGCGTCGTCCTCGGCCTCGTGCGTGTCGTCCTCGCCTTCGGGAGCGTCCGGCAGCACGGGAACCTGATGCCGCTCGGTCGAGGGCAGATCGATGAAGCGCACCGTTGCGCCATTCTTCACCGCCCAGAGCGTGGCCTGATATTCCGGCGAGAACTCGGCAAACGGCCAGAAGCTGGTCGCACCGGGATCGTC
Source organism: uncultured Mesorhizobium sp. (assembly GCA_964480545.1). Lineage (GTDB taxonomy): Bacteria > Pseudomonadota > Alphaproteobacteria > Rhizobiales > Rhizobiaceae > Mesorhizobium_G. Next base: position 14,930 of record CAYZQP010000069.1, read on the forward strand.
CTCCGGATAGCAGAGCAGCGCGACCGGCGGCTGCATCTGGGGCGATGCGAGCATCGGCAACAGCGCCGAGGCATCCGCCGGACCTTCGATCAAAACCGCGACCGGCTGCAGCTCATCAAGAGCTTTGACCAAGCTGTTGGCCGAGCCAGGTCCGTGATGGCGGATGCCGAAGATTGAGACGCTCATGGCATGCCTCGCGACACCTCAGAACGAGAAGCACCCCCACTCCGTCCCGGCTTTGCCGGTCCACCTCTCCCCCTGCCCGGGGGAGAGGAAAAGCGGCGGCACGCCTGGCTCCCTTCCTCTACCCCGTCGAACGGGGGAGAGGTGGTT